>CACBWE010000001.1 GCA_902542855.1 uncultured Pelagibacteraceae bacterium
TAGGACACACCTGAACAAAATTATTTACATCATCATCAAAGTTTTCAATTATTTTTTTCGATAATTGAGACTCAGTTTCTTTAAAGTGCTCACTGACTAAATTTTTTAAATATTCTTTCCAATAATCTGTCTCTACATTTTGCCAGACTACTGAATCTGGATTTACTTTCTTTTCAAATTGTTGAGATTTATCATATATAAAGGCCATTCCACCTGTCATACCAGCTGCAAAATTATCACCAACATCTCCTAAAATTACTACAGTTCCACCCGTCATATATTCACATCCATTAGAATCGCATCCCTCAATTACTGTAACTGCACCAGAATTTCTAACTGAAAATCTTTCACCAGCTTGGCCGGCAGCAAAAAGATTTCCTGAAGTAGCTCCGTAAAGGACAGTATTTCCTAAAATTGTATTCTCATTTGAAACTAAATTGCTCTCTTCGGGTAATTTTATTGAAATAGTAGCTCCTGACAAACCTTTACCAACATAATCATTTGCATCTCCCTTTAATACAAGTTTTAAACCTTTAGAAGAAAATGCACCAAATGATTGACCTGCTGATCCTTTAAAATTTAAAACTAAAAAGTTTTCATCAAGTTTTTCATAACCATATTTTTTATACAAATGATGAGAAATTCTAGTGCCTACTGCCCTATGAGTATTTTTTATTTGATATTCTTTGTCAATTTTTTCAGAATTATCTAAAGCTTGTTCAATTTCTGGCCAAATTTGTTGGTCAAGAGTATCTGGTACACTATTTATTTCTTGATCCTCACAATACCTTGGATTATTTCCAGTATCAGCTTGAACAAATAAAGGATTTAAATCTAAATCGTCCAAATTTGGAGAACCCTTACTAATCTGTTTTAACAAGTCTGTCCTACCTATCACTTCATTTAATGATTTAAAACCTAAATTTGCTAATATTTCTCTTACTTCATTGGCTATAAATGTAAACAAATTAACTACTTTTTCTGGAGTCCCAGTAAATTTTTCTCTGAGCTTTTCATCTTGAGTACAAACGCCTACAGGACATGTATTTGAATGACACTGCCTTACCATTATACAACCCATTGCAACTAAAGCTGTAGTAGCAACACCATATTCTTCAGCACCCATCATTGCAGCTATCACCACATCTCTTCCAGTTTTAATTCCACCGTCTGTTCTTAATGTAACTTTATGTCTAAGATTATTTAAAGTTAATACTTGGTTTGCTTCCGTCAAACCCATTTCCCATGGTATTCCGACATACTTAACACTAGTCTGTGGTGTTGCCCCTGTTCCACCATTATGTCCAGAAATTAATATTATATCTGCTTTTGCTTTAGCTACACCAGCTGCAATTGTTCCTACTCCAGAGGAAGCAACAAGCTTAACTCCAATTCTTGCTTTAGGATTTATCTGTTTTAAATCATAAATTAGTTGTGCAAGATCTTCGATTGAATAAATATCATGATGTGGTGGTGGTGATATTAAAGTAACTCCAGGAGTTGAATGTCTAAGTTTAGCAATCTCCTCTGTAACTTTAAATCCTGGTAGCTGACCTCCCTCACCAGGCTTAGCGCCTTGTGCAATTTTAATTTCTATCTCATTACAATTATTAAGATAATTAACTGTAACTCCGAATCTTGCAGAAGCTATTTGTTTAACTCTTGAGTTTGCGCTGTCACCATTATCTAAAACTTTAAATCTTCTTGCATCTTCACCGCCCTCTCCACTACATGAAGCACCTTTAATCCTATTCATACCGGTTGCCAAAGTTTCATGCGCCTCTTTTGATAAAGCTCCATGAGACATGCTCCCACTTCCAAATCTTTTTAAAATATTTTCTATTGGCTCAACCTCAGAAATATCTATTGGCCCACTTAATTTTTTTTCTCTGAAATCAATTAAGTCTCTAAGATTAATAGGTGGTAAACTGTATATTCCATCCGCATATCTTTTATATGCATCATAAGAATTAGATCCTACTGCACTTTGTAGTAAATGAATTAATTTTCCTTGATATTGATGAGTTTCACCATTTTTACGATATCTATATATACCGCCTATCGGCAATATGGTTTCAGAACTTTCAAATGCCTCTTTATGTATTTCTCTAATTTTTTTCTCTATACCCGTAAGTCCAATACCTGAAATTTTAGAGACAACTCCTGGAAAATAATCTGCAACAATTGTTCTACTTAAACCTACGGTTTCAAAGTTACATCCACCTCTATAAGAACTTAGAACTGAAATACCCATCTTAGACATGATCTTTAATAAACCTGCGTTTACTGATTTTATGTATCTCTCTACACATTCATCAAAGCTAAATTGACCAAATAATTTCTTTTCATGACGCTGAAATAAACTATCAAATGCTAAGTATGGATTTACAGTAGTAGCTCCAACTCCTATTAAGGTTGCAAAAGAGTGTGTATCTAAAGCCTCTCCAGATTGAACATTTATTGATACATATCCTCTTAGTTTTTTTTCAATAAGGAACGAATTAATTGATCCAACTGCTAAAAGCATTGGTATTGGAAGTTTTAAGCTAGAAACCTCTTTGTCACTTAAAATCAATTGAGTAACTCCCTGTCTTACTGCAATTTCAGCTTCTTTTTGAATTTTTTTAATTGAATCAAATAAAGTTTCTTCCTCAGAAAAAGTACAATCAATTATAGATGAATTGTTACCAAAAAAATTTATAAATTTTTCAAACTGAGAATTTGATAATATTGGACTATTTAAAACATAAATATTTTGCTTTGTTAAATTATCAAAATTTAAAATATTTCCAAGATTTCCAAATCTTGTTTTCAAACTCATAACCTTGTTTTCTCTTAAAGAATCTATTGGTGGGTTTGTGACTTGACTAAAATTTTGTCTAAAAAAATGGTACAACGGTCTATACCTATCTGACAAAACAGCCAATGGTGTATCGTCCCCCATAGATCCAGTTGCTTCTTTAGCATCTTCTGCCATAGGATGCAGTATGAGCTCAAGATCTTCTAGACTTATTCCAAAAGTATATTGCCTTCTTCTTAAATCATCTCCCGAAAAAGAATTTTTTTCATCTGAAATAGTTAACTTATCATCTAGGTCGATAATTTGTGAATTAAAGTGTTTATACTCTTTGGCTAAATAGTCTTTTATTTGCTTGTTTGTAAATACTTTACCTTTTTCTATTCTAACTCCAATTATTTCCCCAGGACCCAATCTTCCCTTTGACAAAATTCTTTTTTCATTTAATTCAATCATTCCTGTTTCAGAACCTGCAAATAATAATTTGTCTTTCGTAATTGCGTATCTTAAAGGTCTTAATCCATTTCTATCATTTGCAGCTATAACCCACTCATTATCAGTTCCAGCAATAGCAGCTGGTCCATCCCATGGCTCCATAGTACTGTTCAAAAAATTAAATAATTGTTGGTGATCTTTTGGTAGAGTTTTATTTTTTTTAGACCATGCGTCTGGAACTAACATAAGCTTCGCCAAAGGCGCAGGCTTACCAGATATATTTAATAATTCAAAAACATTGTCTAATGCAGCAGAGTCTGATGCTCCCTGTTGTATAACAGGTTTTAAGTTCTCAACATCGTCAAAAAGAGGACTGTTCATCTCTTGTTCATGAACTTTCATCCAATTTTTATTTCCTCTATAAGTATTAATTTCTCCATTATGCGCTATAGCTCTAAAGGGTTGAGCTAAATTCCAGCTAGGCGCTGTATTTGTTGAAAATCTTTGATGAAAAATAGCAAACCTTGAAACAAATCTCTCATCTTTTAAATCAAGGTAGAAATCTGAGATAGCTTCAGCTAAAAACATCCCCTTGTAAATGATAGATTTAGAACTCAATGAACAAATATAAAAATTGTTTAAAGATTTTTTAAAAGCTTCGTTTTCTATCTTTCTTCTAGTTTCATAAATTTTTCTTTCTAAATCTTTATTTGTTAATTCTGGATTATAAGGTTTAAACAATACTTGGATAATTTCAGGCATTGTTTGGAATGCCTTTTCTCCTAAAACTTTTGGATTAACTGGAACTTGTCTCCAACCGTAAATACTAAAATCATTTTTTGTTAATTCACTTTCTACAATAGTTTTGCAACTTTCTTGCGCTGCGTAATCATTACGAGGCAGAAATATCATGCCCACACATATTTCAGAATTGTCATGTGTGTGTCCTGTCACTTCTATCTTTTCAATGAAGAAATCTTTTGGTATTTCAACATGAATTCCAGCTCCGTCACCAGTTTTCCCATCGGCATCAACAGCGCCTCTATGCCAAACTGCTTTTAACGCTTCAATACCATACTCTACAACTTTACGGGATTTTTTACCTTCAGTTGATGCAATTATACCAACACCACAAGCATCATGCTCCATGTCCTCTGAATAAACATTATTCTCTTTTAAAATGTGAAGGTTCTTTTTATAATTTTTCATTAAGCCACTCTTTTTTCCACTTTAGATTTACTCTCTAGATAAGTTTTAATTGAAGCTGCTGCATCTCTACCATCTTTTATCGCCCAAACAACTAATGAAGCTCCTCTAACTATATCACCAGCAGCAAACACCCCTTTTATATTTGTTTCCATAGTATCAAAATCTGTTTTAATAGTTCCCCACTTTGTTACTTGTAATTCACTACTATCAAATAAATTCGGTAAATCCTCAGGATCAAAACCTAGCGCTTTGATAACCATGTCTACTTTTATTTCGTAACTTGAGCCTTCTTGTACTTGTGGCTTTCTTCTTCCTGTCTCGTCTGGATCACCTAGTTTAATTTGATCTACAATTATTTTTTCTACTTTATTTGTACCTTTAAATTCTTTAGGACTTGATAACCAAACAAATTCAACACCTTCTTCTTCTGCATTTGCAACTTCTCTTGCAGATCCTGGCATATTTTCTTTATCTCTTCTATACAAACATTTAACAGATTTTGCCTTCTGTCTTATAGAAGTTCTTACACAGTCCATTGCTGTGTCACCTCCACCGATTACAACAACATCTTTACCTTCTGCGTTTAAAATTCCTTTATCAAACAACTCAACATCATCTCCTAGACCTTTTTTATTAGATGCTGTTAAAAAATCCATTGCAGGAAAAATATTATCAAGATCATTTCCAGGTAAGTTTACTTCTCTTGCTTTATAAACTCCTGTAGCAATTAAAATTGCATCGTGTTTTTTTTTCAATTGGTCTAGGCTTGCATCCTTACCAACCTCAAAATTTTGAACAAATTCAATTCCTCCATCATTTAAGAGTTTTGTTCTTCGCTCTACAACTTCTTTTTCTAATTTAAAATTTGGAATTCCATAAATCAATAATCCTCCTGCTCTATCATATCTATCGTAGACAGTTATTTTATACCCATTTTTTCTCAATTGTTCTGCAGCAGCTAAACCAGCAGGACCTGCTCCTATAATTCCTACACTTTGATTTTTTTCATTCGTTACCTTAATTGGTTTTACCCAGCCCTTAGCCCAAGCATTATCTGTAATATATTTTTCTACTGATCCAATAGTTACCGTTCCATGACCAGACTGTTCAATTACACAATTTCCCTCGCATAATCTATCTTGAGGGCAAATTCGGCCACACACTTCAGGCATATTGTTTGTGCTTTGGGATAATTCATACGCCTCTTTTAATCTTCCCTCAGCTGTAAGTTTAAGCCAATCTGGAATATTGTTACTTAAAGGACAATGAACTTGGCAAAAAGGTACTCCACATTGGGAACATCTACTCGACTGTTCTTTAGCTTTTTCATTGATATACTCTTTATAAATCTCCTTAAAGTCTTCCTTTCTAGTATCAACTTCTCTTTTAGGTGGAGTTTGTTGACCTATTTTAACAAATTTGAGCATTTTATCTGGCATAATATTATCTAAGTTCCGGCAAAATATACCCTGATTAATGTATATAAAGCATAAAATAGGTCATATATATTGACCTTAATTTAAAATTATTACCACTAATACACAAGTTTTTAATTATTGCATAGCTATTATGCTTAAATCGAATTGTTTTAAATAAATACTTTATAAGTTACGTAGAAATAATGTTTCAAAATATTATAGAAGTTTTAATTCTCTCTGCAATTCAAGGAATATCTGAATTTCTTCCTATTAGTTCCTCTGCTCATTTAATTTTGGTTTCTACTTTATATGAATTTAAATCTAGTTCCTTGCTTATTGATATCAGTCTCCATCTAGGTTCTCTAATAGCAATAATTTATTTTTTTAGGGACGAACTATTTGATGCTAGAAAAAATAAAAGACTTTTAAGTTTAATTATACTTGGATCTATTCCGTTAATAATTGTTGGATACATACTTTATAGTACAAATTTAATTTATCAGTTTAGAAACATAAAAATTATAGCATGGACTACTTTAATATTCGCAATAATTTTATACATCTCGGACAAAAATCGATTTGATAAAAAAATTTCTTCAAATTTAAATTTTTGGTCAATAATATTTATAGGTATTTTCCAAATTTTCTCTCTTGTACCTGGAGTAAGTAGGGCAGGAATTACTATTACAGCTGCGAGAATTTTAAAATTTAATAGAGTAGACTCAAGTAAGATATCTTTTTTACTTTCAATCCCAGCATTGGTTGGAGCAAGTGTCTTAAGCTTAAAAGATGTTTTGGAACAATCAATACAATTTAATTACTTAGTTGTCATCGCAATTATATCTTCTTTTATTTTTTCTTTTCTAACAGTAAAATTCTTTTTAATTTATATAAATAAATTTTCGATGAATGTGTTTGTAATTTATAGAATAATAATTGCTTTGATTTTATTTAGTTTAATTTATTAAATATACTTCTTTTTAATCAAAGGAAGTAATTGAGATAAGAGAACTCCACATAGAATAAAAAAGCATCCAAGTAAATTATTAACATCTAGAATTTGATTTAAAATAAACCAAGCAGCTATAGTCGCGAATACACCTTCAAGCGAAAAAATTATAGCAGCAGGTGCTGGAGTAATATTGCGCTGCGCATAAATTTGTAATACAAATGCAAATCCACCAGATAATATACCTGCATATAAAATTGAATAAATTTCCATTAAAATATTGCTGAAAATAAATTCTTCATAAATAATTCCAATTATAAATGAAAAAATAGCCACTATTAAAGTCTGCACAGCTCCTAAGGTAAGTGGAAGATTGTATTTAATTATAATGATCCCAGTAAAAATGATATGAGTACTCCAAAACAAAGCTCCGAGAACAACCAAAGTATCTCCTAATCTTACTGTTGCATCATGAAAATTTGTTAATAAATATCCTCCAATTAAACATAGAACTACAGAAGGCCATACACTCCAATGAATTGATTTTTTACCAAACATAAAAATGATAATCGGTACCATTGGCACATAAAAAATTGTAAAAAAAGCAGCATTTGCAACATCTGTATAAAGCAAAGCAACTTGTTGTAGTGCTGAGCCTAAGAATAAAGAAATTCCAATTAATAATGAATAAATTATGAAAGTTTTTTTATCTAATTTTAATTCTGATTTGAAATTTTTTAATTCAAATATAATCATAAGCGGAATTATGGCTAGAAAACCAACAAAAAACCTCACAGCATTAAATGTAAAAGGGCCAATATTATCCATGCCCGTATCTTGGGCAATAAAAGTTGTACCCCAAATAAAAGTACACAATAAAGCACTTAATAATGATATGGATTTACTCATTTTTAATTAGACAGCTAGTTTATAGGCAAAATTCTTTCCTAAGTTTTCTTTGAGATCATTATTAAACCTAGCTGCTTCTGCACCATCAATAATTCTGTGATCATAAGATAAAGAAATTGGCAGCATAGTCCTAGTTTTAAACTTTCCATTCATAAAAATTTGTTTTTTTTCTGATCTTCCTACTCCTAATATAGCAACTTCAGGATAATTAATTATAGGAGTAAAAAATGAACCTCCTATACCACCTAAACTCGTAATCGTCATCGAGCCACCAAACAATTCTTTTTTATCAATTTTTAAATTTCTACAAAGTTCGCTTACCTCTTTTAATTCTTTGCTTATCAGAGAAATTTTTTTGTTATTTACATTTCTTATTTTTGGAACCATTAATCCATTTGGCGTGTCAACTGCTATCCCAATATGGTAATATTTTTTTAAGGTCATTTTTCCAGTCTCAATTTCATCAATAGAAGAGTTAAAACTTGGAAATTTCTTTAGAGATGCAACTAAAGCTTTAATTATAAATGCTAGAGGTGTAACTTTAATTTTTTCTCCAGTATACATATCTTTTAAAGAACTTCTAAAACTTTCCATCTCTGTTATATCGGCTTCATCATGATTTGTAACATGAGGAATTGTTGTCCATGAGTTTGTAAGATATTTCGATGATAATTTTTTAACTCTTGGTATATCTTTAATTTCTATTTCACCAAAATCAGAATGTTCAAATTCATTTTTTATTTTATCTGGTTTACTATCTTTTGCTACAAGATCGTTTTTTGAATTAATAGAGACGAATTTTTTTATATCATCTTCAACAACTCTTCCATCTTTCTGACTTCCAACTACTTGATTAATATTTACACCAAGTTCTCTAGCAAATTTTCTGGCTTTTGGACTTGCAGATGCGATATCTGAAATATTATTTTTAGATAATGTTTTTTCTTGGATTTCAGGTTTTATTATCTCAATTTTTTTAAACTCTTTTTCAATTTTTGGTTTTTCTTTAATCTCTTCCTTTTTAACTCCTGAAGTACTTTCTATAGTTAAAATTAAATCGCCCTCTGAAACTTTGTCTCCTACCATTATCTTTAAATTTTTAATTTTACCCTCTAAATTTGATGGTATTTCTACGCTAGATTTGTCACTTTCAATTGTTATTAGGGCATCATTTTTTTTAATTGATTGACCTTCAGTAACTAATACCTCAATAACCTCAACATCTTTAAAGTCTCCAATATTAGGTACTTTAATTTCAGATTCCGACATTATAATTTTGTTGGCATTGGTTTGTTAGTATCAATACTATACTTCTTCATTGCATCTTTTGCATGTTTGGAAGAAATAAGTTGTTCTTTTGCTAAAATACTTAAACCGTAAGCAACCAAATGTTCTTTATCTACCTCAAAAAATTTTCTTAAATTTTTTCTTGTATCACTTCTTCCAAAACCATCTGCACCTAATGAATAAAAGCTTTTATTAGTATAGGGTCTGATTTGATCTGAGTTCATTCTCATATAATCAGATGCAGCCATTATTGGGCCTTCAGTTTTACCTAAGCATTGTTCAACATAAGATTTTTTAGGTTCTTTATCTGGGTTCAAAAGGTTATATCTTTCTACCTCCATTCCATCTTTTCTTAATTCATTAAAACTTGTTACACTCCATATCTCACTGTCAATTTGATAATCATTTTGTAAAATCTCTGCAGCAGACATCATTTCTCTTAAGATTGTTCCTGATCCTAAAAGTTGGATTTTAGTTTTTTTGTATTTGTTAAATTCTTTTATTTTATACATGCCCTTTAAAATGCCTTCCTCACAATTTTTATCTTTTGGCATTTGTGGGTGTGAATAGTTTTCATTCATTGTTGTAATGTAATAAAAAACATTCTCATTTTTCTCATGCATTCTTCTAAGACCTTCTCGAAAAATAACTGCTAATTCATAATGAAATGTAGGATCATAAGTTACACAATTTGGAATAGTTGATGCAATTAAATGACTATGCCCGTCCTGGTGTTGTAAACCTTCTCCAGCTAATGTAGTTCTTCCAGCTGTTGCACCCACTAAAAATCCTCTTGCTTGACTATCCCCGGCTGCCCAAGCTAGATCTCCTACCCTTTGGAAACCAAACATTGAATAAAAAATATAAATTGGGATCATTTCAATGTCATGATTAGTATACGCAGTGGCAGCTGCAATCCATGAAGACATAGCGCCTGCTTCATTGATACCTTCTTCTAAAACTTGACCACTTTTATCCTCTCTATAAGAACTTAATTGAGCAGCATCTTCAGGTTCATATTTTTGTCCTTCGTGTGCATAAATCCCTATTTTTTGAAAAAATCCTTCCATGCCGAACGTTCTTGCTTCGTCAGGAATAATAGGAACCAGTCTAGGAGATATATTTTTATCCCTTAATAAATTTGTTAACATTCTCACAAGTGCCATAGTAGTAGACATTTCTTTTTCACCAGTTGATACTTTCATAAAATCAAAAATATCTTTTGAGGGTGCTTTGATTGGTTTAGCGAAAGTCGAACGTTCGGGTATATATCCACCTAATTTAATTCTTTTTTCTTTTATGTATTTTATTTCTGGAGATTTTTCGTCCGGCCTAAAGTATTCAATATTTCTCACTTGTTCATCTGTTAAGGGAACATCAAATCGATCTCTATAATACATCAAATCATCAACATCTAATTTTTTAGTTTGATGAGTAGTATTTACACTTTCTCCTGATTTTCCCATTCCATAACCTTTAATCGTTTTTGCAATTATCACTGTTGGGCTTCCCTGATGTTTGGTTGCTTTATCATATGCAGCAAAAACTTTGTGAGGATCGTGACCACCTCTATTAAGTCTCCAAATATCTGTATCTGACATACTTGATACTAATTCAAGTGTTTCGGGGTATTTCCCAAAAAATTTTTCTCTAACGTATGCACCATCTCTCGCTTTCATTGCCTGGTATTCACCATCGACTGTCTCATTCATAGCTTTTACCAAATGACCAGTTTTATCATTTGCTATTAATGAATCCCAATATGATCCCCAAATAACTTTTAAAACGTTCCAGCCAGATCCTCTGAAACTTCCCTCGAGCTCTTGAATAATTTTTCCATTACCTCTAACTGGACCATCTAACCTTTGAAGATTACAATTAATTACAAATATTAAATTATCTAAATTTTCTCTTGCAGCTAATCCAATTGCTCCCATTGATTCAGGTTCATCCATTTCCCCATCACCTAAAAAAGCCCAAACCTTTCTTCCTTCATCTTTAATCAAACCTCTATTGATTAAATATTTCATGTATCTCGCTTGATATATTGCAAGCATAGGGCCTAGACCCATTGACACAGTAGGGAACTGCCAAAATTTTGGCATTAGCCATGGATGTGGATATGATGATAGACCTCCAGGTTTTACCTCCTGCCTAAAACTATCTAATTGTTTTTCATTTAGTCTACCCTCTAAAAATGCCCTAGCATACATACCTGGAGCACTATGTCCTTGAAAATAAATTAAATCCCCAGCAAATTTATTATTTTTTGCTCTCCAAAAGTGGTTCATACCAACATCATATAATGTTGCAGCAGATGCAAATGTTCCAATATGTCCACCTAGCTCAGGATATTTTTTATTTGCTCGAACTACCATTGCTGCTGCATTCCATCTAATTAATGATCTAATTCTTCTCTCAATATTTTGATCACCGCTTGACTTCACTTCGGCCTCAGGGGGTATTGTATTTATATATGGTGTATTTTGAGTAAAAGGTATATTTGCTCCTTCACGATAAGCTTTGTTGAGTAGTTCTTTAATTAGAAAATGAGCTCTGTGATTTCCATCTTTTGAAATTACAGCAGATAAAGAATCTAACCAATCTTGAGTTTCAAGTGGGTCAATATCAGTCCCATTAACTACTTGAATTATAGATTGTTTTTTCTCAATTATTGCTTCAGTGTTAATTTCTTTTTCTTCTTTTTTTTCAGCTATTGCTTCTTCAGCTTGTTTAATTATATTTTCTGTATCTTTGGGCAGAGTACTTTCTGAAAATGTTTTTGATGATGATGTAAGATTAAGTAACAAATCTCCTTTTGAAACTTTATCACCAACTTTGACTGCCACACTATCTATTTTTCCAGTAACTGTAGAAGGAATTTCAACACTTGATTTATCACTTTCAATTGTGACTATTGGATCATTTTCTTTTATTTGATCACCTGCTTTTACAAGTATCTCTATAACCTCAACATTTTCAAAGTCACCAATGTCAGGAACAAGTAATTTTTCGCTCATTTTTAAAATGTTTTATATACCCAAAAAAACATTATTGGATTTTATTTTATCACATAAATAAGGTTTTTTCGTTAATCTTATATTTTTATACAAAAAATAAAATAATAAATGAAATTCAGGCTTTTTAGCTTCTCTCAACACATATGGCTATTCCCATGCCACCACCAATACAGAGTGCCGCACAACCTTTTTTTTTATCTTGCTTTATCATTTCATGAATAATTGTAACCAAAATTCTTGAACCTGAAGCTCCAATCGGATGACCTAAGGCAATTGCTCCTCCATTAACATTTACTTTTTTCTCAGGAATTTTTAATTCTTTGATTACTGCAATACTTTGGGCCGCAAATGCTTCATTAATTTCAAATAAGTCAACTTCATCTATTTTCCAACTTGCTTTAGACAAAGCCATTTGAATTGAAGGTATGGGTCCAAGTCCCATTAATGAGGGTTCAACACCACAAGTAGCCCAAGATACAATTTTAACTAGTGGCTCTAATGATTTTTTTTCTGCTTGCTCCCTAGACATTAAAACTAAAGCTGCTGCACCATCATTTATTCCTGATGAATTTCCTGGTGTCACGGTTCCATTTTCTTTGAATACTGTTTTTAGTTTTTTTAAATCATCTAAATTTAAATTTTCTCTAGGATGTTCGTCTTTTTCAAAAATAAATTTTTTATTGCCATCTTCAATTTGTAATTTAATTAGCTCGTCTTTAAATTTATTTTCAATATAAGCTTTTTCTGTTTTTTTCTGAGAATTTAAAGCAAAATTATCTTGTTGATCTCTTGAAATTTTATATTTCTCAGCAACGTTCTCAGCCGTAACACCCATATGATAATCATTAAATGAATCAAATAGACCATCATTTAACATTGTATCTAATAATTTTTTTTCAGAAAATTTTTTATCTTCTCTATAATAAATTGCATGAGTTGCTCTAGACATATTTTCTTGACCGCCCGCGACAACTATTTGATTATCTCCTAAACTGATTGATTGATATCCTGAAATAACAGATCTTAATCCAGATCCACAAACCTGATTAACGATATGAGCAGGTTTTGAGACAGGTACTCCAGCTCCAATCGAAGCTTGTCTAGCAGGGTTTTGACCAAGTCCAGAAGTTAAAACATGCCCCATTATTACTTCATCAATTTCCTCCACACCTAATTTTGATTTATGAATTACCTCTTTAATTACTATTGATCCTAATTTTGATGCGCTAAGAATTTTTAATGAACCTTTGTATCTTCCTATTGGAGTTCTTAGGGCAGAAGTAATAACAACATCGTTAGTTTTATTGTTCATAAAGTAATTAACTTAATATTTTATAAGTTAAATTACATCAAAAACTTTGATATATGGAATATATTATTTTAATGGACCGCTGGCCAAATTGGATAAGGCGCTCGGCTACGAACCGGGAGATTCCAGATTCGAGTTCTGGGCGGTCCACCAAAAAGGAAATAGAAATGTTTGACTGGCTTTTAAAAGCATCTTTACAAAAATCAGTAATTTATTTTTTTTTAATTATTTTAATTATTTTATTAATCTTAACTTTTGTATTATAAAAAATTATGAGCAACAAATTTGAGCAAATAAGTATTACACCTGGATTTATGAAACATAATGGAGGGGTTTTATTTAGATCTATTTCAGAAAATGAATACGAATTTAAGTCTATAATTAATGAAAATCATTTAAATGCTGCTGGAATAACACACGGGGGCTATTTGTCTGCGTTAATAGATGCTGGGGCAGGAACAGCAGCACATAGAGCATCTGGAAATGCTCCATGTGTAACCATTTCTTTAGATATAAAATTTATAGGTGCTTCAAAAGTTGGGGATGAAATTAATGGTCACACAAAAATTTTAAAAAAAACTAATACTCTTGTCTTTTTATTTTGTGAACTAAAATGCAAAGATAAAATTATAACTTCTGCATCAGGTGTATGGAAAATTATAAAAATAAAGCCTTCTAATTTAGGACCTGGTGGTTAATTTTTTTTATTTATATATTTAATTCTTTAATATTACTATATTGTTCAAGAGCTTCTGGATTTGATAAAGATTCAATGTTTTTAATTTTATTTCCTTCTATCTTATTTTTAACCGCTAGTTCGACTATTTTACCACTTTTTGTTCTGGGTATATCTTTAACAACAATAATTTTAGCAGGGACATGTCTAGGAGATGCATTATTTTTTATTTGAAATTTTATTTTATTAATTAATTTAGTAGTTAAGAAAAAATTTTTGCTCATTACAATAAATAGAATTATTCTTATATCATTATCCCAAGATTGTCCTACAACGATAGACTCTTTTATTTCTCTAAACTTCTCAACCTCTGAATATATCTCTGCAGTTCCAAGTCGAACACCTCCTGGATTTAACGTGGTGTCTGATCTTCCATAAATAACAAATCCACCATTATTCTTTATCTCGGCATAGTCTCCATGATGCCAAATATTTTTAAATTTATTAAAATAAGCATTTTTAAATTTAACATCATTTTTGTCATTCCAAAAGTTTAAGGGCATTGATGGAAAAGGGTTTTTACAAACAAGCTCTCCTTTAGTATTTTTTAAAGACTTACCTTTATCACTTAATACATCTACATCTAAAGCCAAACCTTTGTTTTGTATTTCTCCTGTATTTACTGGCTGATATAGATTTCCTAACACGAAGCACGAAACAATATCAGTACCACCAGAAATAGAAGATAAGTGTACATTTTTTTTGATATGCTTATAAACATATTTAAAACTGTCCTCTGAAAGAGGTGAACCGGTTGAACAAATTGTTCTTAATTTATTCAGTTTAAATTTATATTTTAACTTTGGTTTCAACTTTCTTAAAGTATCTAGATACTTTGCACTTGTACCAAATAAAGTTACTTTTTCTCTTTTAGCAATTTTTAAAAGCAAATCAGGTGATTTAAAAGTTGGTGATCCATCAAATAGAACAATAGATGCCTTAGAAGCTAATGAACTAACTAACCAATTCCACATCATCCATCCACATGTAGTAAAATAAAAAATATTATCATTTTCTTTAATATTACAATGTAATTGATGTTCCTTCTTATGCTGGATTAAAACACCACCAGATCTGTGACAAATACACTTGGGTTTGCCTGTAGTTCCACTTGAATATAATATTGCCAATTTTGTTTCAAAATCAAATCTTTTAAAATTAATTTTTTCACCATTATTTTGCATTATTCTACTCCATTTAAAAAAATTGATTTTTTTCATTTTATTTTTATTTATAATAAGTTTTTTTCCAGGATAATTACAGATTACAACACTTTTAATTGATGGAATTGATTTTAGGATTTCTGGAAGTCTTTTTAAAACATTTATTTTTTTTCCATTATAAAAATACTGATCTGTAATAAGTAAAACTTTTGGATTAATTTGAGAAAATCTTTCTATAACTCCTTTTGATCCAAAATCAGGACTACAAGATGACCAGATGCTTCCTGATGAAGTTGTAGCAATAAATGCTTCGACTGTTTCAATAGTATTAGGCATATAAGCTGCAACCCTATCTCCTTTTTTAATATTTATTTTTTTAAAAAACTTTAAAATTTTGCTGGTATTTAAATTTAATTGTATCCAAGACCTTTCTTCCCTAAATCCATTTTCACTTACAAAAGTAACTGCTTTTTCTTGATTATTTTTTGATAATAAATTTTCACCAAAATTTAATTTGCTACCTGGTAAAAATAAATTTTTGTAAAAAATTTTCGATTTTTTAAATTTTTCTTTACTTTTAATTCCTTTAATTTTGCTAAAATCCCAAAATTTACTCCAAAACTCAGGAGAATTTTTAATACTCCATTTTAATAAATTTTCATAATTTCTATTAAATTTTCTGTGTAATTTTTCTGAAATATAATTTTCAAAAGCAAATAGGTTTGAATTTCTTTTTTCAATTAAAGACGGTTGCCAAAGTTTTTTACTCATTTTATTAAATTAAATTACTGTTATAGAATTAATATTATTTATGATAATCTCACCAACATTTAAAAGAAAATGAGAACTTTTTACCATCCGATTCGGTCATGTTTTAGTCTATTTTTGTTCTTTAGCAGTAACAATATCTGGTAGGTAAAAAAAAAGAAGCACAAAAGATAGAAATGACTAAAAATAAAATTACAGCTGTTCTTGGTCCTACCAATACAGGTAAAACCCATCTTGCTATTGACACAATGCTTTCTTTTGAGACTGGTATGATTGGATTTCCACTTAGGTTACTTGCAAGAGAAGTATATGACAAAGTAATAAAAAAAATTAGTTTAGATAAAGTTGCACTAATAACTGGAGAAGAAAAAATAATTCCATCTAGTGCTAAATATTTTTTATGTACAGTAGAGTCTATGCCAATTGACAAACATCTAGAGTTTGTTGGTGTGGATGAAATACAAATGTGCTCTGATTATGAGAGAGGTCATATTTTTACTGATAGACTTTTAAATATAAGAGGAGAAAAACTTACTATGCTGATGGGTTCAAGTACCATTAAAAATATAATCTCAAAATTAGATGGAGATATTGAATTTATAAATAGAGAGAGATTATCAAAACTTACTTATGCTGGTCATAAAAAAATATCAAGAATTGAGAGAAAAACAGTAATCATAGCATTTTCAGCAGAGGAAGTTTATGCCATTGCAGAGTTAATAAGAAGACAAAAGGGTGGTGCTGCAATTGTAATGGGATCACTCAGTCCCAAAACAAGAAATGCTCAAGTGGAACTATATCAATCTGGGGATGTTGACTACTTAGTTGCAACCGATGCAATAGGAATGGGAATAAATATGGATTTAGATTTTGTTTATTTCTCAAATATTAAGAAATTTGATGGAAAAAAATTAAGAAGATTAAATCTGTCTGAAATAGGTCAAATTGCAGGAAGAGCTGGTCGATACCTTAACGATGGAAATTTTGGTATTACTGGTGATTGTAAAGAAATATCTCCAGAGGAAGTAGAATTATTAGAAAATCACAAATTTGAGGAAATTAGAACTTTGTTTTGGAGAAATTCAAATCTTAATTTTAACAACCCGATTAGTCTAATTAAAAGTTTAGAGGAAAAACCTCAGGTGGAATGGCTAAGAAAAATTCATGAATGTGAAGATGAAAAGGCATTAAAGTATTTTTTAAAAGATCAAAGAATTTTAAATGCAGGATTTGATAAGAAAAATTTAATGCTTTTATGGGAATGTTGTCAAATTCCTGATTTTGTTAAAAAAACATACGGAAATCATTTTGAAGTAATTGGAAACGTATTTAAATTTTTAACTAGCGAAAAAGGACGAATTTCAGAAGATTATATGAGATTACAGCTCATGAAACTTGATAAATTAGATGGAAATGTAGATTCTTTATCAAATAGAATTGCAAATGTTAGAACTTGGTCATATGTTTCAAATAAAAATAATTGGGTAGAAAATCAGAGTTATTGGATAGAAAAAACAAAATACTTAGAAGATAGGCTTTCAGACAGATTGCATGAAGAGCTCACTAAAACTTTTATTGACAAAAGAGCGAGTGTGCTTGCTAGGGGTTTAAAACAGGATATGGAATTTAAGACTGAAGTTTTACAAAATAATGATGTTAAAATTGATAATCAATATATTGGAAAGATAAAAGGACTTAAATTAGAACTAGATCTAAAAAAAGGTGCTTTAGAAACAGATATAAAATCTTTAAAAAAAGCTGCAAGACAAACTATAGGTCCAGAATTAGAAAAACGTGTAGTTTCAATTATAGAGACAGGATTAATTGAATTAAATGAAGATTTTAAAATTTACTGGAATGATTTTCCAATTGCCAAATTGACAACAGGTAATGACTATTTAAATCCTAATTTTGATTTAATTATTGATGATATTGTTGAACAAAACACTAAACTGAAATTAAACGATTATATTAATAAATGGATACATACAAAAATAAATAACATCCTTAAAAGTTTAATTGATTTAAAAAATATAAAAGAAAATAATTCATCTATTAAAGCACTAGCCTATCAGCTGTATGAAAATAATGGGGTTTTAAAAAGAGAGCATGTTTCTGAGTACCTAAAAAACCTAGAACAAAATGAGAGAAAAATACTTAGAGACTTGGGAGTAAAATTTGGACGATATCATATTTTTCTGTATCAGTTAATTAAGCCAGAAGCTGTATCTTTGAGAACATTATTATGGAAAAATTTTCATCAAAAATTTTATAATTTAAAACCGCCTACATTTGGTTTAAATTTCTTAAACGAAAATAAAATAAAAAATAAAAACTTTATGCTTTTGTGTGGATTTGAGAGATTTGATAACTTTTATGTAAGAATTGATATTTTAGAGAGATTATTTGTATTAATAATAAATTCCAGTTCTAAAGAAAATTCTGAAATAAAATTAGTTCCTGAGATGTTGAATCTTTTAGGATGTAGTAAGGACAATTTCAAAAAGCTTCTTCAAAAAATGAACTATAAAATATTTGAGAAAGAAAATGAAATATATTTTAAATATAAACCTACCAAGAAATTTAAAAAAACTAATACTAAAAAAATCTCAAACGAGAGTCCTTTTAAAATATTAAAGAATTTAAATTTAAGTTAATATGTTTTTTAAAAAAAAAGAAATAGAAAATAATAATTTTCTTACAAAGGTTTGTGCTTTATTAATTCATGCCGCTAAAATAGATGAGGATTATACAGATAAAGAGGAAGAAATTATAAAAAAAACACTTAACGAGCTTGGTGTAAAAAATGAAAATATTTCTAAAACAATTGAAGAAGCAAAAATAATTGAGGAAAGCTCAAATCAAATTTTAGATTTCACACGTGAAGTAAAAGGTTTATCTGAGCAAGATAAAATTAAAATCGTGGAAGCATTATGGTCTATAATTTATTCAAACAAAGATGCTGATATATATGAAACTAATTTAATGAGACGACTTACAGGACTACTTTATATTGACAATAAAACAATAGGCGATATTAAAGAAAAAATTAAAAAAAATTCATAATGACATATATCGTTAACGACAATTGTATTAAGTGCAAATTAACAGACTGTGTTGAAGTGTGCCCAGTTGATTGCTTTTATGAAGGTAAAAATATGCTTGTAATTAAACCCGATGAGTGTATAGATTGTGGCGTTTGCGAGCCAGAATGTCCTGTCGATGCCATAAAAGCAGATACTGAACCTGGAAGTGAAAAATGGTTAGAGATCAATAAAAAATATTCTGAAATCTGGCCTAATATAAGTGAAAAAAAAGATCCCCCAGCGGATCATGAAAAATTTAAAAATGAGCAAGATAAGTACGAAAAGTATTTTAAAGAAAATCTTTAAAGGCAAAAAAGATAAAAAAGTGAAAAAAAAAGTTTCTAAAAAGAAAGTTGTAAAAATAAAAAAAACTTTAAAAGCTAAAAAAGCTAAAAAAATAATTTCAAAAAAAATCAAAAAAGTTGTTAAAAAAGTTTCACCTAAAATAACTAAATCAAAAAAGACTTCTAAAGTTACAGAAACAGTAGCTGATCCAAAGATAGACAATTTAAGAATTTCAAAAACAAACGAAGTTAAGCCTGAAATAAAAAAAGTTAAAAAACAAGAAACTGAAAAAAGAGAATACAAAATTAAAGACCATGTCGTTTATCCAAAACATGGAGTAGGCCAAATTACTGAATTTAAAAAAATTAATATTGGTGGAATTGATGTTGAAACATATGTTATTAAATTCGAAAAAGATAAAGCTAATGGAATGGTGCCTGTAAACAAGCAGTCTCACTTAAGGCCTTTAGCAACTATCAATCAGGTTAATAAATGTATTTCAATATTAAAAAGTAAACCAAAAATTAAAAGATCTATGTGGAGTCGAAGAGCACAAGAATATGAAGCTAAAATTTCTTCAGGGAAAATATACGAATTAGCTGAGGTCGTCAGAGATTTAAACAAAGGCGATGATCTAATGGTTGATCAGTCTTATAGTGAAAGACAGTTATTCGAAAAAGCTTATGAAAGAATTTTGTCTGAGTTTCAGATTGTTTTAGATGTATCATTAGAAGATACTCAAAAAAAATTAGATAAAGCGCTGAAAAGAAATTTAGGTGGATCGCCTCAACCTGTGGCAACTGCTAAAACTAGTACTAGTGAATTACCTGTAGACGAGCCAATTTCTGATAACGACGAACCAATTGACGAGTAAAAAAAACGCCTCTCACACAAACTGTAATGAGAAGCGTTTTTTGTAAAGAATACTAAGTTACTATTTTCTTCTTCTTTTTTTTGCTTTTTTCTTAGCTTTTTTCTTAGCTTTTTTCTTAGTTTTCTTTGCCGCTTTTTTTCTTTTCTTAGGCATCTTTAGCTCCCTTTTTTAGTTAAACGAATCAAATTGATTCGCTGTTAACATATTTTTATTTTTTTCTGTAAGTTATGTCAATTCTTTAATTAAAAGTTAAATTTTATAAAAATTATTTTTAATTTTTTATTTTTATAAAACTTTTTTTTATTAATTTAGTTAATGTTTATGCGGTTAATAAACAACTTTATTTTAATTATTTAATAAAGATTTTCTAGCTGATCTTTATATTTTTCTGTAACTTTTTTTCTTTTTACTTTCATTGTTGGTGTCATCAAACCATTTTCAATCGAAAAATTTTCATCTATTAATTGAATTCGTTTTATTTTTTCCAATAAAGTTAATTTTGTATTTATTTTTTCAATTACTTTGTTTATTTTTTCTTTTTCATTTAAAAAATCTTTATTTGGAACAATTAGAGCAACTAAGTAATTTTTTTTATCACCATAAACCATGCATTGGTCTATCTCTGGCTCATTTGTAATCATATTTTCAATTTTAGCTGGTGAAATATTATCTCCTCCAGCACTTACAATGATATCTTTTTTTCTGTCTGTTATTTTTAAGTAACCATCATTTGGATCAATTTCTCCAATGTCACCTGTATGTAGCCATCCATTTATTATAACATTATCGGTTTCTTCTTTTTTGTTCCAATATCCTAGCATTACATTTTCGCCTTTAACTAATATTTCTCCGTCTTCAGCAATTTTAACTTCATTTCCTTTAAATGGAGGTCCTACAGTTTCCACCTTAATTTTATGTATTGGATTACAACTTACTACTGGTGAAGTTTCTGTTAAGCCATATCCCTGAAGTGTCGGTAATCCTATAGCATTTAAAAATTCACCTATTTCTTTATCTAAAGCACCCCCACCTGAAACGAAAGCTTTTAAATTTCCACCAAACTGTTTTTTTATTTTCTTTCTAACTAATTTATCAACTATAAAATCGAGCAATTTTTCATAAAAAGTCATTTTTTGATTTAATAGTTTTTTTCTTCCCAGACTAAGAGTTGCTTCAATTAATTTTGCTTTAAAACCCGTTTGTTTTTTTAAATTCATGTTTATTTTGTTGTAAAGGTTTTGATAGAACCTAGGGACAGCTGCCATAATTGTAGGCTTTGCTTCAGATATATTTTCTAGAAGTTTTTCAATTTTTTCAGCATAGAATACTTTAGCTCCTACTGCTATCTGTACAAATTGAAGACAGTGCTCATAAGAATGGGAAAGCGGAAGCCAAGTTAAAAATACTGGTCTTGAATTAAATAATGGTTTTGTAATTTCACACGATCCAACAACATTATTTAAAATTCCACCGTGGCTTAAAATTACACCCTTGGGGTTTCCTCCAGTTCCTGAAGTATAAATTATACATGCTGGAGACTTTCTATTTAATTTATTATTTTCGATTTTATCTTTTTCTAATAAATTATTCTTAATTATTGTGTTAAAGTCTAAATATTTTTCTTTGTTAATTAAATTTAAATTACTTATTACTTTATCTATTTCATCTAAAGTAATAATTTTTTTAATAAAATCTTTTTCATTTATTATATTATTTAATTTTTTTAACATTTCATTATTTGATACAATAACTAATCTAGGCTCACAATCTTCTATCAAGTACTTATAATCATCCTCTATATAAGTTGTATATGCTGGAACAGTAATTCCACCAGCAACCATTATAGCTAAATCAGAAACGAACCACTCAGGTCTATTTTCCGAAACTAAAAGGCATCTATCACCTTCATTTATATTTTGTTTAATAACTCTTGATAATTTTAAAATATTCTTTTCAGTTTCTTCCCATGTATATGATTTTTTATTACTTGGATTTAGCCATTCTAAAAAAATATCTTTTTTATTCTGTTTATTTACTTGATTAGCAAATAATTCGATCAAATTATTTAAATTATCTAAATTCATAGTTTTATGGTGGGCGAAGAGAGAATCGAACTCTCACTTCTTGCGAAACACGATTTTGAGTCGTGCGCGTCTACCAGTTCCGCCATTCGCCCTTGGTATTCATTAAATTATATTTAATAGTATAAGAACTAAATTTATATTAAAACCAAAAAATGTTTTCAACACTTTACAAAAAATGTTTAGAATTAGCTGCTCATAAAAGTTCAAATTTTTATTTAGGGCTTGTATCTTTTATTGAAAGTTCTTTTTTTCCTATACCTCCTGATGCAATGATTATTCCAATGGTTATTGCTAAAAAAAAAGAATATTTTAAAATATTTTTAATTGCCTCAATATTTTCAGTTCTTGGAGGAATATTCGGATATTTGATAGGTTATTTATTTTTTGATTTAGCAATGTATGTAATCGAATTTTATGGTTATCAAGCTAAAGTAGAAAATTTAAAATTAAGCATGTCTCAAGAGAGTGGATTCCTGGCATGGCTGAGTATTCTTTTTTTAGCGGGCTTTACTCCATTACCTTATAAAGCCTTTACTATTTCAAGTGGTTTAATTGCTTTTAATCTTCCTGTTTTTATAATTGTTAGTTTAATTTCAAGAGGTCTGAGATTTTTTATTGTTGCCTATTTGTCTTATAAATTTGGAGAATTATTTACAGAGTACATGGAAAAACATGGATCAAAATGGTTCACCATAATTGGAATTATTATAGTTATAATATTTATTATTATTTATTTATTTTTAAAATTTAATGGTTGAGATTTACAAAACAATTACTTTAAAGTTAATTTTTTTAATTAGCATTATTGCTTTATCTTCAGCATTTTTCATTGAATATGTTTTAGGCCATCAACCTTGTAACTTATGTGTACTGGAAAGAATTCCATACCTATTATCATTAATAATTATAATATTGAATTATAAATTTATTAATCTTGAAAAATATTTCATTCTTTCTCTTATTTTAATTTTTTTTGCAGCTACTATTCTATCTTTATATCATTTAGGTATTGAACAAGGTTTTATTGAAGAATCATTGGTTTGTGATTTAAAAAATGGCTCCAATTTACTATCAAAAGAAGACATCTTAAGGCAGTTACAAGAAAAAAATGTAAGCTGCAAAGATGTTACATTTAAAATTTTAGGATTATCGCTTACAAGTTACAATATTATAATATCAATATTAATAGTATATTTTACAACAAGAGTTTATTTTAGTTATGACAACAATAAATAAAAAGAAAATAGAAGAATTTATTAGAGTTGATCATGCTGGGGAGCGTGGTGCTGTTAAAATTTATGAAGGACAGTTGCTTGCTCTAAACACATTAGTTAAAGATGAAGCTTTAAAAAAAATAATTGAAGAAATGAAAGTTCATGAAAAAGAACATTCTAATTTTTTTGAAGAAGAAATTAAAAAAAGAAATATAAAACCGACCAAATTTTTACCCTTATGGGATTTATTAGGTGTAGGATTAGGTTTTGGTTCAACTTTACTTGGTAAGAAAGCGGCTATGCTTTGCACTGCCTCTGTTGAAGAAGTGATAGATGAGCATTATTTAAACCAAATAAAACAACTTGATAATAGTGAATCAAAACTTAAAAAAAAAATAATTAAATTTAGAGAAGATGAATTAAGTCATAAAGATATTGCCTATGAAAAAGGCGCTACAAAAGAAGGCCCATACTCTATATTAGATAAAATTATTAAAACTGGATCAAAAATTGCAATAAATATTTCTGAGAAAATTTAAGACTCTAGCTCTACATCCCAATATAAGTAATCCATCCAGCTTTTATGTAAAAAATTTGGTGGAAAATTTTTACCATTTTTATGTAGATCCTCTGTTGATGGTCGATAAGGGTACTGATGCAACTTCATACCTGAATGTTTTAATAGTTTTCCACCTTTTTTCACATTACATGCAGAACAAGCTGTTACAACATTATCCCAATTAGTTTCGCCTCCTTTTGATCTGGGTAATAAATGATCAAAAGTTAACTCTTCATTGCTTCCACAATATTGACAGGAAAATTTATCTCTTAAAAACACATTAAATCTGGTAAAACTTGGCTTGCTTTGAGGAACAATATAATCCTTTAATGCAATGACACTTGGTAATTTCATATTAAATGATGGACTTCTTATAGTTCTATCATAATTACTAACAATAATAACTCGATCAAGAAAAACTGATTTAACAGTATCCTGCCAAGACCATAAAGACAAAGGGTAGTAACTCAAAGGTCTATAGTCTGCATTAAGTACTAGCGCGGGGCACTTTTCTAATGAAACATTTTGTTCAATAAAATTGTTCATAAATAATTTTAACTTACTTAAACAATTTTATCAATAATAAGAGATGTTAAATTTTTTTTAAAATAAAATTTAAAGCTGTACTTGATGCCTCAATAGGAATATGATGATCACAATTTTTTATTAATAATGTATCAACTTTAACATTATTTCTAATTAGAAAATCTTTTGCTTCTAATAAATGTGTTGATGGGACAATTTGATCAACTTCACCATGTATAAGTAATGTTTCAGTATTATTTTTGATTCTACTTTTTAAATCTTTTTGATTTATTATCTTTCCAGAAAAACCAACTATACATGAAAATTTTTCTTCAAATGTAAGACCAACATTTAAAGACATCATACAACCCTGACTGAATCCTGACAAACAGATTTGATTATTTGATAAATTGAACTCTTGTTTTATTTCATTAATAAATTTTTTTAAAACTTCTTCAGCTTTAATTGATTGCTCTAGTATGTAATCAGAATTATCTATGGTTAAATCAAACCATTGATAACCTGAGGGATTTATAGCACATGGCTCGTGACCATTAGGACAAATAAAGACTGTATTAGACATATGTCTTTTCCAGTTTAAAGATAGCATGCTTATATCCTTTCCATCTCCTCCATAGCCATGAAGCAAAATAATCGCATTTTTGATTTCAACACCTTTTTCTGGTTTAATAATTATGGAATCTAGGCAAAATGTCATAGTAGATAAATTATGTTTTTTATGTCAAAACACAATCTAAAATAAAAAAAATGATTTCAGGAATATTAGTAAAAGTTTTATCAATTGCACTTTTGATTGCAGTGGGAATAGTTTTAATTTTAGGTATAGGCACTCTTTTTAAGGGAGGAGAAACAAGTAAGAAATATTCAAATAAATTAATGCAGCTAAGAGTTATTTTGCAGTTTATTGCTATTATTGCTTTAGTTGGCTTTGCTTATTTTTTTAAAAATTAGTTATATTTTTTTATCCAATTAACAAAATTTTTATCTTCAAAATCAATTGAACCCATTATTCTTGCAAATTCTTGGCCCTCTTTATTAATCAGTATTGATGTAGGAACACCTCTTAAAGAAAACTTTTTTGCTAATGTAGTAGGTGGATCAAAATAAGGTTCAAAGTTTTTAATGTTAAAATCTTCAAAAAATTTATTAACTTTATCTAAAGTTTCTTTTCCAATATTAATTGGAAAAATTTTTATTTTATCCAATTCTGGATTAGCTTGGAGTTTATCTAAAGATGGCATTTCTTCTTTGCAAGGTTCACACCAGACCGCCCAAAAATTCAATAATAATACTTTACCCTTATATTCACTAATATTAATTTTTTGATCATTTTTGTCTAAAAAAATAACATTATCATATGTTTTTGGTATTTTATGGATTACAATATTTTTAATACCAGGTAGTTCTTCAGCTACAACATTTGTTATCAAAAAAATAAATATTATTAAAAATCTCATGTTAAAAAGGTATAATTAAATATCATGGCAAAAAATAAAAACAACCAAGCAATCTGGAATACACGGATAAAAAAAAATGCGTCAAGTTTGTTTCAAAAAGTCGGTAATTCAATAGATATTGATAAAAGACTTTATAAAGAAGACATCCTAGGATCAATTGCTCATGTTGAAATGCTTTTTAAACAAAAAATAATTTCATTCAGAATAAAAAATAAAATTGTTTATGGACTAACTAAAATTGATAAAGAAATCACAAACAATAAATTTGAGTTTGATAAAAAATATGAAGATATTCATATGAATATCGAAAAGAGACTTTTTCAAATTATAGGAGAAGAAGCCGGCTTTGTTCACACTGCAAGATCAAGAAATGATCAAGTAATTACTGATTTTAAAATTTGGATTAAAAGTTCAACTAACGAAATAAACAATAATATTAATAAAGTTATTAAGAGTACAATTAGGTTAGCAGAAAAAAATATTGAGACTATTATGCCTGGATTTACACATCTTAAAAATGCTCAAGCTATCTCTTTTGCACATTATTTAATGTCATATGTAGAAATGTTTAATAGAGACAAAAAGAGATTTTATAATAATTTAGATAATTTAAATGAAAATCCCTTAGGTGTTGCGGCTTTAGCAGGAACATCATTTAATATAGATAGAAATTATACGACTAAAAAACTTGGTTTTAAAACACCTACAAATAATTCTATTGATACAGTTTCAGATAGAGATTTTGTTTTAGATTTTTTATACGCTTCATCTGTGTGCGCTATGCATATTTCTAGAATTGCTGAAGAGTTGATTATTTGGAATTCGGATGCTTTTAACTTGATCAATTTATCTGATAAAGTTGTTACCGGATCTTCTATAATGCCACAAAAGAAGAATCCTGATCTTTTAGAGTACTTGCGTGGAAAATCAGGAAGTGCTTATGGAAATTTATTTTCGATGCTTACAATTTTAAAAGGCTTACCACTGTCTTATTTTAAAGACCTGCAAGACGATAAGGAGATTGTTTTTAAATCTTACGACAATCTAAATAATTGTTTAAAAATTTTCGATGAAGTATTAAAAAATTGTAATCCAAATAAGAGTAAAATGTTAGAACTTGCTAATTCTGGTTACACTACAGCAACTGATTTAGCTGACTATCTTGTAAAAAATCACTCGATGTCTTTTAGAAAAGCCTATCAAAAAACTGCTGCTGTGGTTAATTTTGCTGAAAAAAGAAAAAAGAAATTAAATGAATTGACTTTAGAGGAATTAAAAAAAATTGAACCTAAACTTAAAGATGAAGTATTAAAAGTATTTAATTTAAAAAATTCAATTAATTCAAAAAAATCTTATGGTGGAACTTCTTTTGAAAATATTAAAAAAATGATAATGAAATATAAAAAAGAAAAATGATTAAAAAATTTACTATAATTATACTGTTATTTTGTGCAGTTATTTCTTGCGGAAAGAAAGGTGATCCTAAATACATAGACTCAGATAAAAAAACAGAAATAAAAAAAATTTCAATTAACTTAGCTTAATGAAATACATAAATAAAACATTAACAATAGAAAAAATTAGTCTCCAAAAAATTGCAAATAAATTTGGTACTCCATTTTATTCTTACTCATATTCTAAATTAAAAGAAAATATTAATAATTTTAAAAAAAACTTCAGATCTTTTTCACCACTTATCTGTTTTGCGGTAAAATCTAACACAAATGTTAATATAATTAGAGAAATTAAAAAATTTGGATTAGGTGCTGATGTTGTTTCAGTAGGAGAGCTAATGATGGCACTAAAAGCAGGTATTAATCCAAGCAAAATTGTATTTTCTGGTGTTGGTAAAACAATAAGTGAAATAAGTTTTGCAATTGATAAAAAAATTTTGCTTATTAACGCAGAGTCTTTAAGTGAAATAAAAGAAATAAATCGAATAGCAAAATCAAAAAATAAAAGAATAAAAATTGGTGTAAGACTAAACCCTAATACTGATGCAAAAACATTAAGCCAAATATCCACTGGGAAAAAAGAAAATAAATTTGGTGTAAATAAAAATACATTCTATGAAATTATAAATTATTGCAAAAATTCAAAAAATATTGATTTAAAATGTTTAAGCGTTCATATAGGTAGTCAAATTTTAGACCATAGGCCTTATGAAAAAATGCTTAAAGCGGTTAGTCAAATTCTCAATAAGACAAATCATAAATTTGAATTTATAGATTTAGGTGGAGGTATGGGCATTACTTACACCGATAGAAACAAAAAACTTAATTATAAAAAATACAACACAGCTATTCTTAAATTTTTAAGAAAACATAAAGTTAAAATTATATTTGAGCCAGGTAGATCAATCATTGGTGATACTGGTATATTAGTATCAAAAATAATCTATATAAAAGATAGCGGAAGTAAAAAATTTATTATTTTAGATGCCGCTATGAACGATTTAATGAGACCTGCTTTGTATGGTGCATTTCACAAAACCTTACCCGTTACTAAATCTAACAAAACATCAAAAAAACCATATGAATTTGTGGGTCCTATTTGTGAAAGTACAGATAAATTTGTTACATTAAAGAACTTTCAAGTGTTGAAAGAAAAAGATTTAATAGCAATATGTGATGTGGGAGCTTATGGAATGTCACTTAGCTCAAATTATAATTTAAGACCTAAACCAGTAGAATTATTAATAAATGGATCAAGAATTAAAGTAATTAGAAAAAGACAAAAGCATAAAGATATAATTTAGCTTTTGACAAAAATGATAAGAAACTTTTTATTTTCAATATTATTTTTTACAGGAATCATTTTTATTTCGATAATTTTTTTACCATCATTTTTTTTTCCGAAAAAAGTTGTTTTGGTAGGAGGTAAATTAATGGGTCATTGGACTAGCTTTTGTTTAAGACTTGTTCTTTCAGTAAAAATTTCAATCAAAGGAAAGGAAAATATTATTAATGATGAAAAATTTTTTATAGCGGCATCTCATCAATCAATGTTTGAAACTTTTTATTTACAGACAATCTTTAACTCACCTGTATTTATTCTGAAAAAAGAATTATTGTTAATTCCAATATTTGGTTGGTATTTAAAAAAAATAGGATCAATTTCAATTAAAAGAAATAAAGTAACAAAAGATAACTTGGGATTTTTTGATGATATTTCAAAAATGATGGCTACTTCTAATAGACCTTTAATTATTTTTCCTCAAGGAACTAGGGTTCTTCCAGATGAAAGACCACCTTTCAAAAAAGGTGCATCGAGAATTTATGAACAGCTAAATATTTCTTGTCAGCCAGTTGTAATTAACTCTGGTTATGTGTGGCCTAAAAAAGGTGAAAAGAAATCTAATAAAACAATTACAGTCTCTATTCTAAAACGAATTCCTTCTGGGTTAAAAAAAGAGAATTTTATTCAAATTCTTGAAAAAAATATTTATTCAGAGTTAGACTTAATTAATTAATTAGCCCTTCATAGGCATAACAACAAAGATACTATCAAAATCACCCGGGTCTTTTATTAATGCAGGTGAACCAGTATCATTAAAGAAAATTTCAACTCTGTCTCCATCTAACTGTGAGGCAACATCTATCAAATATCTAGAGTTGAAACTTATCTCTAAATCATGATCAAACTTAGCAGTCAAAGTTTCTTTACCATCACCACTATTGGTATTATTTACCGAAAGATCTAGAGTATCTTTGGATAAATTAAATTTCACACCATCTTTTTTATCCAATGAAACAGATGCCACTCTATCAACTGAATTTAAAAATAATTTTAATTCTATTTCTAATTTTTTTTGATTATTTTTAGGTATTACTTGAATATAATTAGGAAATTTTCCATCAATAAGTTTTGAAATTAAAATACTATTATTTAATTCAAATTTAATTTTTGATTTCATATTTGAAACTTTTACATCTCCGTCATAGCTATCTAATAAAGAACAAAGCTGAAAAATTGTTTTTTTAGGTAAAATTATTGGATCAAAATCAATTTTTTTCTCTAATCTAATTTTTGAAATAGACATTCTATGACTATCGGTTGCAACTGCAGTTAAATAATTTTTGTCCTCAACTTCTGTTTGATGAAAATAAATACCACTTAGATAATGCCTCGTTTCATCATTAGAAATTGAAAATTTACACTTATTTAATAATTTCAAAAGTTGTTTTGATTTAATTATAAATTCATTTTGATTGAAATTTTCATCTGTGAGTGGAAACTCCGTTGCACTTATGCAATTCAAATTAAAAATAGATTTTTCTGACTCTACTTGTAATTTACTAATATCTGTAAGAGAAACATTTATTTTTTTTCCTGAGTTAAACTTTCTTATAATATCATACATTATTGATGAAGTTGTGGTTGTTTTTCCCTCCTCAAAAATTTCTACATTGTTTAACTGATGTATAAATATTAAATCTAGATCAGTTGCAGTAATATTAAGTTTTGAATTACTTGCATCTAAAAGAATATTTGAAAGAATTGGTAGTGTACTTCTTTTTTCAATAACGCCTTGGCAATAGTTTAATGCTTGCTGAAGGTCTTGTTGATTAACGTTAAATTTCATTTTCTTTATTATTGTATAAAATCTGGTTTTTTAATTTATTTATATTATCAACCATCTCAGGATCTTTTTCTTTTATCTTTTCAATAGTTTTTACTGAATGAATTATTGTTGTATGGTCTCGGTTAGAAAATTCTCTCCCAATTTCAGGTAATGATTTAGAAGTCAAAATTTTAGTTAAATAAATTGCTGTTTGCCTAGGTCTTACTAAATATCTTGATCTTCTAGATGATAACATTTCATTTTTGCTTATTTTGAAAAACTTACAAACAATTGTCTGAATTAGATCTATCGTAACCTTATTTTCTACTAAATTTAATAAATCCTTTAAAACTACTTTGGTTTCAGCAAGATTTGGGGCTTTGTTGTAAATTCTTGAAAATGAAACAACTCTGTTTATTGCACCAACTAGTTCCCTTACACTTCCAGTAATTTCATTACTTATAAAATCTTGAATCTCTCTAGAAACTTGTAATTGTTCGGAATATAAAGCATTTAATTCTTCAGTTTTTTTTTCAACTATTTTTTTTCTTAACTCGAGGTCAGGCTTTTGAATATCAACAACTAATCCACCAGAAAATCTTGATTTAATTCTTTCTTGAATTCTTGATAATTTATTTGGTGCTCTATCAGCTGATACTATTATTTGAGATCCCTTATCAAGTAATGCATTAAATGTATGAAAGAACTCCTCCTGCATAGCTTCTTTTCCACTTATAAACTGGATATCATCGATTAATAAAATATCTGTGTTTCTAAAATATTCTTTAAACTTAACCATGTCGTTTGATTTAATTGATTTTACAAACTGATACATAAAACGTTCAGCAGAAATAAACATTACTTTATTATTTTTTTTAAGCTCTAAACCTATTGAATTTAACAAGTGAGTTTTTCCCATTCCAACGCCACCATAAATATAAAGAGGGTTATAATGAGATATATTTTCTGAAACTTTTAAAGACGCTTCGTAAGCTAATTTATTACTTGAACCTGTTATAAAATTATCAAATCTTTTATTTGGATCAATTCGATTATACTGAAGGTAAGAGTCTTTTATAAATGAAACATTTTCATTAGTATTGTTCTCATTAATATTATTTTCCTTTAAAGTGATATCTTGAGCTTTTTCAACTATTTTGAACTCAATCCTAATAATATCTTTTTTATATCCTTTAATTATCTGTAATATCTGGTCTAAATACCTTGATGTTATCCAATCTCTAATAAATCTTGTTGGAACTGATAATAATAAATAATTATTGAATTCTTCTACAAAAGAAATCTTTTTTAACCAGCTTTCATAAACTTCTAAGCCTAGTTTATTTTTCATTTCATTCTGCACTTGCTTCCATTCAAAACCTTCAGAAGAAAAATTGTTAATATTTTTTGTATTTGTTAATTTATTCATAACTTAAGTGGGAATCTCAGTTAGAACTATTTAAAAAAATTTGCAATAAGTTAATAAAGAAATTTAAAAAAAAATAAAATCTATGATTGTGATTTAGATTTAAAAAAAAATTCTAAATTAAACTTAAATTTAAAATTATAAATTGAATCAAATATAGATTGAATCAAATAATTGATTGAGTTAAAAATTAAATCGAATGTAGATTGAATGACAATAATCCAAATATTTACTAAATCTAAATATAGTAACTTGACACAAAACCTAAATATATAATGTGGATATCAGGAGTTGTTTAAAAAATTTAATTAACGTTTAGATTGCAGAAATTTTTTTTGTAATTCTAGAAACATTTCTAGAAGCATTTTGTTTTTTTATTATTCCGGTTTTTGCAATTTTCATCAACTCAGAGTTTAACTTTGGTAAAAATTTAAGAGCTTCATCTTTCTTTTTACCATCAATTAAAAGATTCATTTTCTTAAGTGCGTTTCTAAACCTGCTCTTTCTAGCTTTATTTACTGTTGTTTGTTTAGAAATTCTTCTAATTCTCTTAATTGCTGATTTTGTGTTTGCCATATGCGCAGGGGTATAGCTTGAGAATTTATAGTGGTCAACTAAATATTTAACTATTTTTGACAAGAAACGCAAAAAAAAGTCGACCTATTTGATGTTATTTTTTTTTTTATAATACCTTTGCAATTCGTACGCTTACAATCAGCTCCCTCTTGCTGATAAACTTTGAACTCCTTTTGAAAGCTACCTTTAATACCTGAAATATCTTTAAAATCTCTAATACTTGACCCACCCTTGTTAATTGCCTGTTCAAGTATTTTTTTAGAATTTAAAATAACATTTAAACATTCATTTTTGTTAAGCCTTTTTACCTTTTTAAATGGATTTATTTTACTAGCGAAAAGAATTTCATTTGCATAAATATTACCTATTCCAGAAACAAATCTCTGATCAAGTAAAAAACTTTTTATATCCTTATTTTTATTCTTAAAATAATTAACTACATAATTTAAGTTAAATTTATCACTAAAGGGCTCAGGTCCCATTGATTTAAATCTTTTCTCTAAATCTTGATGATTTTTAATTATTTCAAAAAATCCAAAGCGTCTTGGATCATTATAAATTACTTTCAAGTTATCAATTGCAAACTCTGCATGATTATGTTTTTCGGGTAAAAAAGGTGAATGATAAAAACTAGTGTTTGTAAATTTTAGAGGATTTTTCTTATCAATTATATGGATTGTACCTGACATTCCTAAATGAATTAAACAATAGTCCTTATTTTGAAAATGAATGATTAAATATTTAGAAAATCTGCCAACTTTAATTATCTTTTTATTTTTTATAAAATTTTCAAAGTCACCCGGTATTTTAAACCTTAAATTCCTGTTTCTAATTATTACTTTTTGTATGCTTTTATTTTTGATCTTTTTATTAAGGGATTGTCTAACAATTTCTACTTCTGGTAATTCTGGCATTTGATACTATATTCAATATATATTTTTTTATGCAACAAAATCTTCAAAATAAAAAAGGTCTTGTAGAAAATGTATTTAATCAGGTTTTCAATAAATACGACTTGATGAATGATTTTATGTCTATGGGTGTTCATAGATATTGGAAAAAAAGTTTAATTAACATGATGAATCCGAGAGTTAAAAGAAAGCTAATTGATGTTGCGTGTGGGACTGGAGATGTTGGAAAGTTATTTTTAGATAGCACAAATAAAGAGGCTGAAATTACTTGTATAGATCCCAATAAAGGAATGATTGGTCAGGGAAAACAGAAATTATCTAATTATAAAAATATAAAATGGGTTATTTCGCCAGCAGAAAAATTACCAATAGCGGACAACTCATTTGATTATTACACTATTAGTTTTGGGCTCAGAAATACAAAAAATTTAAATAAGGCACTTTCAGAAGCTTATAGAGTTTTAAAACCTGGTGGACGTTATCTATGTTTGGAATTTTCTAAAATTCAAAATGCAAATCTTGATTTTATATATAAAAATTACTCAAAACTTATTCCTATAATTGGTCAGTTTGTAGTTGGAGAAAAAGAACCTTATGAATATTTAATCAAAAGTATTGAACAATTTGTTAATCAAGATGAACTACTAGAGTTGATGAAAAAAAATAATTTTCAAAAATGTTCTTATAGAAATCTTTCTGGAGGTATTGTTTCAATTCATAGTGGTTGGAAAATTTAATGATTAAAAAACTTATTACTTTATTTAAGTTAGGAAGAAAAATTGCAAAATCTGATATTTTAAAAATTGCATCAAAATTTAAAAAACCCCCTTTAGCTGTAACAGTATTATTTCAAATTTTATCTATTTCATTTGAAAAAAAGGAACAAAATAATTTAATTGAAGATGATGGTGAAAGACTATCTAGATCATTAGAGTCTATGGGTACAACTTTTATTAAACTTGGGCAATTTCTTGCTACTAGACCTGATATAATTGGAGAAGAATTATCTTTAAGGCTAGAAAAACTTCAAGATCGATTACCGCCTTTTTCAATTCATGAAGCAGAAGAAATTATTAAGGAAGATCTTGGAATAGATGCATTTAATTCAATAATAGATTTAAGTGAGCCAGTTGCTGCTGCATCAATTGCACAAGTCCATAAAGCAAAAATAAATGACAATGGAACAATCAAAGATGTAGCTATTAAAATTTTAAGACCAAAAATAAAAAAAATATTCAATGAAGAAATAGATGCGATGATGTTATTTGCATTTATTATTGAATCATTTGTAAAAAAAACCAAAAGATTAAAACTTGTTGAGGTTGTTTTTTTACTCAAAGAAATAACTAATCTTGAAATGGATTTAAGATTCGAAGCTGCTGCAGCAAATGAATATGCAGAAAATACTAAAAATGATGCTGGGTTTAAAGTTCCAGAGATTTATTGGAATTTTACTAGTGAAAATGTAATGACTTTAGATTGGATAGATGGAATTTCAATAAGAGAAGCTGAGGAGTTAAAGAAAAGAAATTTAGATACTAATAAAATTGCAGAAGATATTATCCAGCATTTTTTAAGACATGCTGTAAGAGATGGTTTTTTTCATGCAGACATGCATCAAGGGAATATTTTTGTTGATAATAATGGTCAGATTGTGCCTATAGATTTTGGGATTATGGGTAGATTAGATAAACTTAGTAAAAGGTTTTTAGCAGAAATTTTATTTGGATTTATTCAAAGAGATTATCGCAAAGTAGCTGAGGTTCACTTAGTGGCTGGATTAGTTCCTAAAGAAGTACCAATTGATGATTTGGCTCAAGCTTTAAGGTCAATAGGTGAGCCTATATTTGGTCAAGAAGTAAAAGATATTTCAGGAGGTAAATTACTCAAACAATTGTTTGATGTAACAGAAAAGTTTAATATGCAAACTCAACCTCAATTATTAATGTTGCAAAAAACTATGGTTGTTGTTGAGGGTGTAGCAAGAAAATTAAATCCAAACACAAATATTTGGACAACTTCGAAACCTGTACTAGAAAATTGGCTCAAAGAAACAAAAGATCCAATTAATAATTTAAATGAGACTTTAAAAAATACATCTGAAGTTATTAAACGTTTGCCAGAATTTCCTGAGATTATGGATAAAGCAAATCAAGCATTAACGTTTTTAGCTAGCGGTCAAATTCCACAAAATTCAAATTCATATACCGCTTTAAATGATAAGAAATCAGAAATGATAGCATTTAGAAATCAATCTATTATTGGTTTATTACTTCTTGTAATTTTTGGTCTTATAGTATTTTAATTCCGCAAATGAAAAATTTGTTAAATAAGAAAATATTATTTATCATCTGTGGAGGGATATCTGCCTACAAAAGTCTAGAAACAATTAGGCTTTTTAAAAAAAATGGAGCAGAAATAAAGACAATTCTTACTAAAAGTGCAAAAGAATTTGTAACTCCACTTTCGGTAACTTCGCTCTCTCAAGGTAAAGTATATAGCGATTTATTCAGTGTAGAAAATGAAGCTGAAATGGATCATATTTCACTTTCAAGATGGGCAGATTTAATTGTAATTGCACCAGCTACAGCAAATACAATTTCAAAATTAGCTCATGGAACAACTGATGATTTAGCATCCACTGTTGTTTTGGCATCAGATAAAGACATTATTTTAGCGCCAGCAATGAATGTAAGAATGTGGGAGCATCCAACTACCAAAACAAATATAAAAAAATTAAAAGAGTTTGGATATAAACTGATCGGACCAGAGGTTGGTGATATGGCATGTGGTGAATATGGAGAGGGTAAAATGTCAGACCCATCAGTAATTGCTGAAGAAGTTGATAAATATTTCTTAACTCAAAAAAATAATAAAAAATTTAAAGCATTAGTTACAGCAGGTCCAACTAAAGAGTACATAGATCCAGTTCGTTTTATTACAAATATATCAAGTGGCAAACAAGGATATGAATTAGCAAAATCATTATCCAAAAAAGGTTTTGATACAACATTAATATCAGGTCCAACTAATCTTGAAATACCTAAAGATATTAATCTTATAAAAGTTGAAACAGCAGACGAAATGTTAGTTGCTACTCAAGAAAATTTACCGGTTGATGTAGCAATTTTTTCTGCTGCGGTAGCTGATTTTAAGATTAACAAAAAGTATGAAAATAAAATTAAAAAACAAGATAAATTAAACTTAAATTTAGAAAAGAATGTAGACATACTTCATTATGTGTCTAACCATAACTCTATAAGACCTGAACTTGTAATAGGATTTGCAGCAGAAACTAATCAGATCGATAAAAATGCAGAGGAAAAATTAAACAAGAAAAATTGTGACTGGATAATTTCTAATGATGTATCAAATAAAGATATAGGATTTAATTCTGATTATAATGAGGTAACAATTCATTATAAAAACAAAGATGTTAAAAAAGAAAAACTTTCATATAAAAAAAAATCTGGAATTTCTGATGAAATAGTTAATAGAATAATTGATCAATTAAATTAATGGCAAAAGTTCTTATCAAAAAGTTAAACCCTAGGGTTGAATTACCTGCTTACAAAACAGAAGGTGCATCAGGTGTGGATTTAATGGCATTAGTAAAAGAACCCATCAATCTTAAACCAAACTCATCATGTTTAGTTCCAACAGGGCTTGCTGTTGCATTTTCAAGTGATTTCGAAATCCAAATAAGGCCAAGATCTGGTTTAGCTGCAAAAAACAGTATAAGTGTTTTAAATACACCTGGAACTATTGATAGTGATTACAGGGGAGAAATAAAAGTAATCCTTTTTAATCACGGGAAAAATGATTTCTTGATAAATAATAAGGATAGAATAGCACAAATGATTTTAACTCCTGTAATTAAAATGGATCTTGAGGAAACTGATGATCTACCAAAAACAATTAGAGGAGAAGGTGGTTTTGGCTCTACTGGAAAATGAGCAAAAATTTAAGGAAAAAAGAAATAGATAAATTTTCTAGACAAATAATTTTAAAAAATATAGGTCCATTAGGACAAAAAAAAATTCTAGACTCAAAGGTTTTAATAATTGGAATGGGTGGTCTGGGATGTCCAGCGGCTGATTTTTTAACCCGATCTGGTATTGGAAAACTAGGAATTGTTGATCATGACATCGTTAGCCTATCTAATATTCATAGACAAAATTTATATGATGAAAAAGATTTAAATCACTCAAAAGTTAAAATTGCCAAAAAAAAACTAAATAGAATAAACCCAAAAACAAAAATAAATCCTTATAACTTTAAAATGGATAGAGTAAAATTTGAAAAAATAATAAAATATTATGACTTCATTATTGATGGTACTGACAATTTTGAAAGTAAATTTTTAATTAATGATTTAAGCTTAAAATATAAAAAATATCTTGTAACTGGAGCAATTAGTAAATTTGATGGTCATATTTTTACTTTTGATTTTGTAGATAAAAATACTCCTTCTTTGCGAGACTTCTACCAAGATGAAATTATTACTGATGAAATATTAAACTGTGAATATGAAGGAATATTGGGACCAGTAGCAGGAACGATTGGGACAATGCTAGCTAATGAAGTTTTAAAAAAAATACTAAAAGTTGGCCAAAATTTAAATGGATTTATTCTTATTATAGATTTATTAAATTTAAGCTTTAGAAAAGTTAAATTAAATAAAACAAAAAAAAGTGAAAATAAAAAATTTAATAAATAATATTTTTATATTCTCTCTTTTAATATTATTTATTACCTCAAGTAATGCAGGAGAAATATTCGTTTCCCTTAAAAAAAATAAGGTGAACGTGCGCTATGGACCAAGTTTTGAATCTGATATTAAGTATGTTTATAAAAAAATAAATTTACCTTTAAAACAAATTGATAAAAAGGAAAATTTTAGACGAATTATTGATTTTAAAAATAACAGCGGATGGATTCATATTTCACAATTAAAAAAAAGTAATTCAGTAATAGCCACGAAAGATAAAGTTTTATTCAAGAAACCTACATCTTTTGCTAAACCAGTTGCTCAAATAAAAGAAGGAAGATTATTAATTATAGAAAAATGTGAACAAAATTGGTGCAGAATTACATCAGAAGAGTTTGAAGGTTGGATTAAAACAGATAATATTTGGGGACTAAATTAACTAAAATCAGCAGATAAGGAGGCTATATTTTCTTTAGATAATTTTGTACTATGAGAATATTCTTTGTGATCTATACCAAGCTCAATTTCTGAACTATTAGATTTAAATTTTTCTATTTGATCATCAGTAAAATTAAAATGAATAAACTGTACTGAAGAGGCTTTTCCTTCAGTGGAAGTTCTATCTACATCTTCCTCTGGGACCGCTTTAATTTTTTCACCATTTATTTTCATAAATACTGTTTCTTCTATTCCACCAACTTTTCCAAGAAACGCCGCTCTTGAAATAGGATTATCTATTTCGAACATCAGAGTTGCTGTAAGCTCTTTTCCGTTAGGTATTAAAGGATTATATGCAGAAAGCTCATCCTGAAGTTGTTCATCACCACCTTTTTCAATGTATAGCATTTCTTGAACTTGAGCTAACATTGTTTCATAACTTTCAAAATAAAAAGTAGCATAAGGACCCAAAGCAACTCTTCTATTTTTTTTATAATCAACAATATTTTTTCTTAGTTCACGTCTCTTCCCTGTATAAACATCAAGGGGCATGATGTCTTCTTTTTCGATTACTCTTTTTTCTCTAGACATAATCATAAATTATAACTTTTTGCCATTAGTTCGATAGGATGTAGTGCCTCATCATTAGATATATTTGTATCAACTTCTAACTGTTTTAAATGTTTACCAGCTAGAGGACAATCCGAAGCCATATACTTATTATTTTTAATTTTAATTTGTCTAACTGTTGGTCTTCCAACTTTATTTGCTAAATCATGCGTTTCTTTCATTACTCCAAAAGTTCCTCCATGACCCGCACATCTTTCAACAACATCGATTTTAACGTTTGGTATTAATTTTAACATATCTCTTGCTTTGATACCCATGTTCTGTGCTCTGGCATGACAAGCATGATGTACTGTTACTCCTCCATCAATCTCATTTAATCCTTCTGCTAATCCCTCATTGTTTGCTATATCAACCACATACTCATCAATATCCATAACATTAGAGGATAATTTTTTTATTTTTTCATCGTTTGGCAATAACAAAGGCCATTCAAATTTTAACATCAATCCACAACTCGCTGTTAGAGTTAATACTTTATAACCTTTATCAATCCATTCGATTAAATCCTTAGAGACTTTCTTTGCTTGTTCAACAACTTTTGGAAGATCTGCTTGCTCTAAAAATGGCATTCCACAACAACCAGGATAAGCCTCCTGGACTTCTACACCATTTTTTTTCAAAACTTTTAAAGCAGCAACACCTGTATTTTTTTTATTAAAATTTACAAAGCAAGTTGAATAAATTACAACCTTTCTATCTTTAGAAGTTGTTTGATAATTTATTTTATCTCTATTTTTTTTGAAAAAACTTGAAAAAGTTTCTGAGTTATATTCTGGCAGCTGAACTCTTTTATCTATTCCAGTAATAAGTTCTAAGATTTTTCTTATTAATTTATTTTTAATATTTGATGCCCAATTTACTATTTTTGAGAAGAACACACCAATTTTAGCGTTTCGGTCTATTTGAGCTAGTTGTGTTGGTACACTTGGTAATTTACCTAATTTTTTTTGAGCTGTTCTATATCGCAGCATTAAATGAGGAAAATCTAGATCAAAATCGTGAGGTGGGACATATGGGCATTTAGTCATAAAACACATATCACACAAAGTACATGCATCAACAACAGGAGCAAATTGGTCGCTAGATAAGCTTTCAACATCCTCATTTTTAGACTCATCAATCATGTCAAATAGTTTTGGAAATGAGTCACAGAGATTAAAACATCTTCTACATCCATGACAAATATCAAACACTCTTCTCATTTCAGCATCTAATTTTTCAGCATTTAAAAAATCAGGATGCTCAAAATTTATAGGATGTCTTATAGGTGCACCTAAACTTCCTTCTTTACTCATGTAATTAGTTATTTTAAATTTGAATTTTTTTTAGTGGGCGACTTACGCCCACTAAAAAATTTGATTAGCTAATAGATTCTAAAGTTTTTTGAAATTTACCAGCGTGTGATTTTTCAGCTTTAGCTAAAGTTTCAAACCAGTCAGCAATTTCTTCAAAACCTTCTTCTCTTGCAGTTTTAGCCATACCTGGGTACATATCAGTGTATTCATGCGTTTCACCTTGTACAGCAGAAGCCAGGTTAGCTTTTGTCTCGCCAATAGGCATACCAGTTCCTGGATCACCAACTTCTTCTAGATACTCCAAATGACCATGTGCGTGACCAGTCTCACCTTCGGCTGTTGATCTAAAAACTGCAGCCACATCATTGTAACCTTCAATGTCAGCTTTTTGTGCAAAATAAAGATATCTTCTGTTTGCTTGACTTTCACCAGCAAACGCTTCTTTTAAATTTTCTTCTGTTTTACTTCCTTTTAAAGACATTTTTTCTCCTTTTTAATGATTCACAGATCATATAATGCATCTTGACAGTATGTCAACAGTTTAGAATTGTTATAATGTAGTTTTTAAGTGTATGATTTATTTAAATTTTTTTTGATTTTGATTATCACTCGCAACCTTAATCAAAACTTCCACTGAATTTATTTTTTTCCCTGTAATATTTTTTTTAATATTTACTGGCTCAATATCATTCTCATCACAATCGATTAGCTCATTTGTATCTTCATCAAAAAAATGATGATGTACTGATGTGTTTGTATCAAAATAACTTTTGTGACTATCGATTGAAATTTCTTTTAGATATCCTTTTTTCTCAAGTGCATGAACGGTGTTATAGACTGTAGCTAAAGATATCTTTTGATTCATTTTCTCAGATATCATTTTAACCAAATCGTTAATTGTGAAATGGAAAGTTTTTTCTCTATTAAACAAAACTTCGCACATATTCACTCTTTGCTTGGTAGGTCTAAGTCCCACTTCTCTTAATTTTTCAATAAAATTAAAGGTTTTTGGCATTGTTTTTTATAATAATTCTAAAGTAAGAATAAAAATATACTGTTTTATTATATTATATTAGGATTAAATCAAGTATTAAGGGTGCTCAAAATTATGAAAAAAAACTCGTACTCCTATGATGATCTAATTACTTGTGGAAATGGTGACCTTTTTGGCCCTGGTAATGCAAAATTACCTCTTCCACCAATGCTTATGTTTGACAGAATAACAGAAATCAATGAAAATAACGGCACGTTTAATAAAGGCTCATTAAAAGCTGAATTAGACATTAAAGATGATCTTTGGTTTTTTGATTGTCATTTTAAAAAAGATCCAGTTATGCCAGGGTGCTTAGGTTTAGATGCTATGTGGCAACTGGTAGGATTTTTTCTAGGTTGGCTTGGAAATCCTGGAAAAGGAAGAGCATTAGGTGTGGGTAATGTAAAGTTTACAGGTGAAGTTTTACAGAATGTGAAAAATGTAAGATATGAAATTGATATGAAGAAAATTATGTCTCCTGGTGGAACAACTGTAGGGCTTGCAAATGGAATTGTTCTTGCAGATAATAAAAAAATATATTCAGCAGAAAGTTTAAAAGTAGGATTATTTAAATAATGAGAAGAGTGGTTATTACAGGTTTAGGAGTAGTTTCTTGCTTAGGAAATAATCAAGAAGAAGTTCATCAATCTTTATTAAATTCCAAATCTGGAATTTCTTTTGCAGCAGAATACAAAGAGCATAATTTAAAAAGCCATGTTCACGGTAAACCAAATATTAAACTTGAAGATCACATAGATAGAAAAACAATTAGATTTATGGGCTCAGGATCAGCTTACAATTATATTGCAATGAAAGAGGCAATTAAGGATTCTGGATTAGAAGAAAGTGAAGTGAGCAATTTTAAAACAGGGATTGTAATGGGTTCTGGTGGCCCATCAATTGAAAATGTAATACTTGCAGCAGACAAAACAAGAGCTAAAACTCCAAAACTAATGGGGCCCTTTATTGTTCCAAGAACAATGGCCAGTACTGCATCAGCAACACTTGCAGTACCATTTAAAATTAAAGGAACTAACTACACAATGAGTTCTGCATGTGCAACTAGTGGACACTGTATAGGAAATTCTATGGAATTAATTCAAATGGGTAAACAGGATGTTGTTTTTGCAGGTGGAAGTGAAGAAATTCATTGGGCCATGACAGCAATGTTTGATGCTATGACAGCTTTATCATCCAAATATAATGATACTCCACAATCTGCGTCTAGAGCTTATGATAAAACAAGAGATGGATTTGTGATCGCTGGTGGTGCGGGTGTGTTAGTACTTGAGGAATACGAACATGCTAAAGCCAGAGGTGCTAAAATATACGCAGAATTAACTGGTTATGGAGCAACTTCGGATGGATATGATATGGTAGCTCCATCAGGAGAAGGTGCTGTAAGATGTATGAAAATGGCGATGGCAACTACAAAAAATAAAATTGATTATATTAATACTCACGGAACTTCAACACCTGTAGGTGATATTACTGAACTTAATGCTATTAAAGAAACTTTTGGAGACAATGTTCCTAAAATAAGTTCAACAAAATCTTTATCAGGTCACCCTTTGGGGGCGGCTTCTGTTCATGAAGCAATTTATTGTTTAATAATGATGAAAAATAATTTCATAACTGGCTCTGCAAATATTACTCAGATGGATGATGATGCTAAAAAATTTCCTATAGTTTCAAAAACTGAAACTGAAGCAACTTTAAATACAGTAATGTCAAATAGTTTTGGTTTTGGTGGAACTAATGCAGCTTTAGTTTTTGAGAAGGTTTAAAATGAGTTTAATGAAAGGTAAAAAAGGATTGATCATGGGGGTTGCGAATGAAAGATCTATTGCTTGGGGCATTTCTCAAAAACTTGCAGAAGCTGGGGCTGAGTTAGCATTTACATATTTAGGTGATGCTCTTAAAAAAAGAGTAATTCCTTTAGCAGAAAAATTAAATTCGAAAGTTACATTCAGTTGTGATGTTGAAAAAAAAGAAGAAGTAGTAAAATTATTTGAGGATATCAAATCTCAATGGGGTGAAATTGATTTTGTAGTTCATGCAGTTGCTTTTTCAGATAAATCAGAATTGTCAGGTGAATATTTAAACACTACTAGAGAAAACTTTTTAAGAAGTATGTTAATTTCATGCTTTTCATTCACCGAGGTTGCGAAAGAAGCATCTAAGGTAATGAAAGAAGGTGGTAGTATGTTAACTTTAACTTACGAGTCCACAAAAGCTATTCCAAATTATAATGTAATGGGTGTTTGTAAATCAGCATTAGAAGCAAGTGTAAAATACTTAGCTAGAGACTTAGGTGCCAAAGGTATTAGGGTAAATGCAATAAGTGCAGGACCTATAAAAACGTTAGCTGCATCTGCAATTGGAGATGCAAAATTTCTTTATAAGTGGAATGAAGACCATTCTTTTCTTAAAAGAAATGTAGATATTCACGATGTTGGAAATTCAGCATTATATTTATTAAGTAACCTTGCAAATGGGGTTACTGGCGAAATCCACTATGTAGATGCTGGATATAACAAAGTTGGTATGCCAGATCCTAAGAATATAAGCTAAATCCAATCAAAGGTATGGAAATCCTAATATTTATATTATGTCTTATATTTGTGATTTATTACTTGTTTAGACCCACCTCTAAAAAAGAAAAAGACCAATTTGATGATAAAAACAATTGGCGAGGTGGGTTTTAATTTTATTCAGTAGCTTGTTTCATAGAAAGTTTAACTTTACCTCTATCGAAACCAATCACTTTAACTTTTACTTCGTCACCTTCTTTAACAACATCAGTAACTTTAGCTACTCTTTTATCTGCAAGTTCTGAAATATGAACCAGTCCATCTTGTTTTCCTAAGAAATTAACAAATGCACCAAACTCCATAATCTTCATTACTTTTCCTGAATAAATTTTATTCAATTCAGCTTTTGCAGTGATGTCTTTAATCATTTGCATTGCAATGTTTCTAGACTCTTCATCAGGAGCAGCAACTGTCACTACACCTTCATCATTTACATCAACTTTTGCACCTGATTTTTCAACGATCTCTCTAATCGTTGCTCCACCTTTTCCAATTACAGCAGCAATGTCTTTTTTGTCTACATTAACTTGTTCCATTTTTGGAGTGTGCTTTCCAACATCAGATCTTGAAGCTGATAGAGCTTTATTCATTTCACCTAAGATATGAACTCTTCCATCTTTAGCTTGGCTCAATGCCTGCTCCATAATTTCAAATGTAATACCTGTAATTTTGATATCCATTTGAAGAGAAGTAATTCCATCTTTAGTTCCAGCAACTTTAAAATCCATATCACCTAAGTGATCTTCATCACCTAAAATATCTGACAGAACACTAAAGTCATCATCTTCTTTAATTAATCCCATTGCAATACCTGCAACTGGCTCTTTAATTGGTACTCCAGCATCCATTAAAGCTAAAGAAGTTCCACAAACAGTAGCCATTGAGGAAGAACCGTTAGATTCGGTAATCTCTGAAACTACCCTAAAAGTATATGGAAATGCTTCTTTGGGTGGTAATGAAGAATTAATCGCTCTCCAAGCTAATTTACCGTGACCTATTTCTCTTCTTCCTGTTCCAATTCTTCCAGTTTCTCCAACTGAAAAGGGAGGAAAATTATAGTGAAGCATAAATCTTTCTCTTTGCAATCCATCTAAACTTTCAATTCTTTGTTCGTCATCAGATGTTCCTAAAGTTGCTACAACAATCGCTTGGGTTTCGCCTCTAGTAAACAGTGCGGAACCATGTGCTCTTGGTAAAACACCCACTTCACATTCGATAGGTCTTACATCAGATAAACCTCGACCATCAATTCTATTTTTATTTTTTAGAATATCAGTTCTGACAATTGATTTTTCCAGATTTTTTAACTGACTGTTAACATCAAGGTCTGTATAGTTTTCATCTTCCTCATAAAGCTTTTTAGCTTTATCAGTAATCTCTGAAATTTGATTTGATCTGTCTTGTTTATCTCTTGTTGCAAAAGCTTTCTTAAGATCTTCTGTAAAAGTTTCTTCAAGTTTTTTCTTAACTTCTGATAGATCTTTCTTTTCAACAGTCCACTCAGGTTTTCTGCATTCTTTTGCAAGTTCCTCGATCATTTCAATCACAGGAACAAATCCCTCATGACCAAATTTAACTGCATTTAACATTTCTTCCTCTGTTAAACCATTAGCTTCAGACTCAACCATAAGTACAGCATCTTTTGTACCTGCTACAACTAAATCTAATTTTGATTTTTCTAATTCTGCTTTAGATGGGTTTAAAACATATTTTCCATCTATAAAACCAACTTTTGAAGCACCTACAGGTCCCATGAATGGCATTCCTGATATAGCTAATGCAGCTGATGAAGCAGTGATTGATAAAATATCTGGTTCATTTTCTTTGTCGTATGAAATTACTGTTGGTAATAACTGTACTTCATTTTTAAATTCATCAGGAAACAAAGGTCTGATTGGTCTATCAATTAATCTAGAGATTAATGTTTCACTTTCAGTTGGTCTTGCTTCTCTTTTAAAATATCCACCTGGAATTTTTCCAGCTGCATAATATTTTTCTTGATAATTTACAGATAATGGAAAGTAATCCATATCGGGATTTACTTTTTTTGCTCCTACTACTGTTGCTAGTACGACTGTCTCTCCACATGTTGCGATTATTGCACCGTCTGCCTGTCTTGCTACTTTACCTGTTTCTAAACTTATCTTCTTTCCTGCTACTTCAATTTCCTTTTTGTATACTTTAAACATTTCATTTCCATTTCGTTTCGTTCTTTTCGTTCCATTCCGTTCTATCTATCTTGACTTCTATTTTCTTAAATTCAATTTCGACAGTACATTTTTGTAAGAATCCATTTTATTTTTCTTTAGGTATTCTAACAATTTCTTTCTTCTATTTACCGCTCTCAACAATCCAACAGACGAATGTTTATCTTTTTTGAATTGCTTAATATGTTTAGAGAGAGTTTCAATTTTCTCTGTTAGCAAAGCAATCTGAATTTCTGAGGATCCAGTATCTTTATCGTGCATTGCTAATTCTTGTGCCTTTTTATTCATGCCTCTTTTTTCCTATTTATTTGTTTGTTTAATTAAGTTTTCTATTTTTTCCGCATACTCAAAAGATTCATCTTTTCTAAAAAGTAATTTTGGTAAAAATTTCATAACCACTTTTTGTGATAAAATTTTTCTAATTAAAAATGAGTACTCCTTTAAAACATTAATTGTTTCCTCTGCATCTTTTCCTCCTAATGGAAGAACATATGCCTTGGCAATTTTTAAATCTGGGCTCATTCTAACCTCAGTAACTGTTATTGTGTTTGTTTCTAAATTTGGCACCTTAGCTTCATTTCTTATAAAAATCATACTTAAAGACTGCTTAATCATTTCTCCTACTCTTAGCTGCCTTTGAGATACTGGTTTTCCTATTCTATCTGCCATTAAATTGACCTCTCTGTAGATGTAACACTAAATGCTTCTATTGTGTCATTTTTTTGGAAATCCATATAATCTTTAACTGTTATTCCACATTCTTGTCCACCACTTACCTGTTTTACTTGGTTTTTTTCCCTAAATATAGTTAATACTTTTCCAGTATAGATAATTGCACCATCTCTAATAATTCTAACATCTGATGTACTATTAATTTCACCCTCAGTTACTTTAGAACCTGCAACTTTTCCAGCACCTGAAACTTTAAATATTTCCAGAATTTGTGCTGTACCTGTAATTTTTTCTTGAACATCAGGTGCCAATAATCCTGACATTCTTTGTTTAATATAATCCAAAACTTCATAAATAATATTGTATGAAGATATTTTTATTTTCTCATTTTCCGCAAGTTTTTTTGCTTCTTTACTCGGCTTGACATTGAAAGCTATTAATACTGCATTTGAAGCTTTAGCTAATGTAACGTCTGTCTCTGTAACCATTCCAATATCAGCTAAAATTATTTTAGGTTTTACTTCATCATGTTTAATTTGGCTAATTGCATTTTTAATTGCTTCTGATGATCCGTGTACATCAGATTTAATAATTAAATTTAATTCCTCTGTAGATTTATCTGAAAAAGCAGAATCTTGATTTACAAAAGTAAGTGGATTTTTCCCATCTTTACTCTCTTGAGCTCTATTTTCACTTAACGTCTTGGCCTCTTTTTCTGTATCAAGAACTATAAAATCATCTCCAGCTTTTGCTGCACCATTTATTCCTAAAATCTCAACAGGTGTAGAAGGTAATGCTTCATTAATATTTTGACCTTTGTCATTAATAATAGCTCTTACTTTTCCCCACTTTAAACCACTTACAAAAAAATCACCTCTCTTAAGTGTTCCAGCTGTTACAATTATGTTTGCAACTGGACCTCTACCAACATCAATTTTGGACTCTAAGACTATTCCAGTAGCTTTAGACTCATAGTCTGTTTTAAGGTCTAAAATCTCAGCTTGCAGTATTATAGACTCAACTAATTTATCTAAGTTTTGTTTTGATTTAGTTGAGATTTCAACCATTAAAGTATCACCAGATAAATCTTCGGCAATTAATTCATGCTCTAATAATTGATTTTTTATTTTCATAGGATCAGCCTCTGGTAGATCACATTTATTTATAGCTACAACTATTGGAACATTTGCAGCTTTAGCATGTTTAATGGACTCAACTGTTTGTGGTTTAACTCCATCATCTGCAGCAACTACCAGTACAACCACATCTGTTAATTTTGATCCTCTAGCTCTCATCTCTGTAAAGGCAGCATGGCCTGGAGTATCAATAAATGTTAATTTATTATCTTGGCTTTCAATTTGATAAGCTCCAATATGTTGAGTTATTCCACCAAATTCTCCTGAAACTACGTTCGCACTTCTGAGAACATCTAATACTGATGTCTTACCATGATCAACATGTCCCATCACTGTAACTATTGGTGGACGATTTTTTAAGTTTTCTGTTCTTGAAGCTTTTATTTTTTGAATTATTTCTTCTGCTTTTACTTCTCTAATTGGATTATGACCAAATTCTTTAACTAAATATTCTGCTGTATCGGCTGCTAGTGTCTGATTAATGGTCACAGTAACTCCCATTCCAAATAAATGTTTAATTACATTACTAGATTGTTCAGCCATTCTATTAGCAAGTTCTCTCACTGTAATTGCTTCAGGAATATTGATGTCTCTTTTAATTGGTTTTAAATTTTCTTGATTATCATTTTTTGTTGAATTTTTAATTTCTTTTTGTCTCGCTCTTTTTACCGATGCTAGACTTCTCTGTTTTGCGTCAATCTCGTCACTTAGTGCTCTTGAAACTGTTAATTTTAATTCTCTTTTTTTTGTCCCAACTTTTAAAGACTTTCTATCTTTGTTTTCACTATCACCCTTAAGTCTTTTAGTTGCTCTTTGCTCCGCTAGTTTTCTTTTTTCAAAATCATTTGTTATTAATGAAGATTTAGGATTAAATGATTGTTTTAATGGAGCTCCTCTATTGAAAGTTGAAGCTGATCTTGTCTTGTTCGTACTAGATCTAAATGATCCACCTCTACTTGAGAGTTTTCCAGTTTGTTTTTCAATTACTACAGAATTCTTTCCATGTGTTTTAGCAATCTCAATACTCTTGATTGATTTTTTGGCTGAGCCTGAAATTGTTAATTTTGTTTTTTTCTCCATACCTCATCACTCAATCTTTATAAACAATATTTCTAGCTGACATAATTAGTTCATCTGCTTCTTCTTTGGATAAAGCAAAATCTTCCAGATAACCTTGGATTTTTACTCTCTCACCTTTAACTACATCATAACCACCAGTTAATTCATCAGATGCTAAGTCTGCAAAATCCTCTAAACTTAAAATTTTTTGTTCACCAAGTGTAACTAACATTCCTGGGGTTAATCCCTTTAAATTAATCAAGGCATCTTCAAGACCTAATTCTTTAATTCTCTGAGAAATATCTTCCTGATCTTTTTCATGAAACTCTTTGGCTCTTTCTATTAAAGCTTTAGCGGTATCTTCCTCTATACCTTCAATCTTCATCAAATTTTCAGCTGAACTATCTTTAATGTCGTCAATAGTTGAAAAACCTTCAGCAACAAGTAACTGACCCAATGTTTCATCTAGCTCCAAATTTTTTACAAAATTCTCTGTTTTTTCTTTAAATTCTAATTGTCTACGTTCGGAGTCCTCTGCATCCGTCATTATATTAATTTCATAGTTTAAGAGTTTTGTCGCAAGTCTAACGTTTTGACCTCTTCTTCCAATTGCTTTACTTAAATTTTCTTCAGTCAGAATTACGTCAAGTTTTTTTCTTTCACTATCAACGTTAACTCTTTGTACTTCAGCTGGAGATAAAGCATTTGAAACCAAAATTGCAGGATCTTCTGACCAATTAACTATATCAATTTTTTCTCCCTGAAGTTCATTTACAACAGCTTGAACTCTTGATCCCCTCATACCTACGCAAGCTCCAACAGGATCTAAAGATGTATCAACTGCTTTCACACATATTTTAGCTCTACTTCCAGGATCTCTTGAAGAAGATTTAATTTCAATAAGTCCATCATATATCTCTGGCACTTCTTGAACAAAAAGTTTTTCCATAAATTTAGGATGAGCTCTAGATAAAAATATTTGTTGTCCCCTTGGCTCTCTTCTAACATCATAACAATAAGCTTTAACCCTATCACCTGCTTTAATATTTTCACGGGGTATTAGCTCATTTTTTTGAATTATTGCCTCAGTCCTTCCTAGGTCAACAATTACATTTCCAAATTCTAATCTCTTAACAATTCCACTTAAAATTGAATCTTTCTTATCAATAAAATCGTTAAATTGTCTTTCTCTTTCAGCTTCTCTTACATTAAAACTAATTACCTGCTTTGCAGTTTGTGCAGCTATTCTTCCAAAATCAAATGAAGGTAGTGGTTGTAAAACTTCATCACCAATAGACTTGTCTTTGTTTAATTCATTTAAATTAATTGCATCCTCCAATTTTATTTCTGTATTTGCATTTTCAGGATTTTCAGCAATAACTAATTTTCTAAAAAGCTCGATGTCACCATTGTCTCTGTTTATGGAAACTTTAATTTCATTTTCTTGCCCAAACTTTGACTTTGCAGCTTTAGCAATTCCAGTTTCCATAGAACTTATAATCAATTCTTTATCAATTGATTTCTCTAAAGCGACAGCTTCGGCAATTCTCAATAATTCAAGTTTATCAGCTCTTTTATTTAACACAATTTTGTTTGCTCCAAAAAAAAATGGGCTAAAGCCCATTTTGTAAAGTTCAATAATGTAACTGCAATATAGTAAAGTTTTTTTTTAATTCAACAGAAACTATTGAGAAAAAACATTAATTTTGTCAGTTTTTTCCCATGAAAATGAACCTTTTTCTTCAGGTTCTCTGCCAAAATGACCATAGGCAGCTGTTTTTTCATATATTGGTTTATTTAAATTTAACATTTCCCTTATTCCTCTAGGGCTCAAATCAAAATTTTCTTTAATCTTTTCTACAACAAATTTATTCTTATCTAAATCTTTATCAAATAAGTCAACATAAATAGATAGTGGTTTTGATACTCCAATTGCATATGCTAATTGAATTAAACATTTCTCAGCAATTTTAGAACCTACAATATTTTTAGCAATATACCTTGCTGCATAAGCTGCTGATCTATCAACTTTGGTTGGATCTTTTCCAGAAAAAGCACCACCACCATGAGGTGCTGCTCCACCATAAGTATCAACAATGATTTTTCTGCCTGTCAAACCACAATCTCCATCTGGACCACCAATTACAAAATTTCCTGTCGGATTTACATAAAACTCATCCTCGTTAAAACCATCAAGAAAATTCTCAGGGATAGATTTTAACATATAAGGTCTTAGTAAATCTCTAACTTGTGATTGATTAACATCTGGAGAATGCTGTGAAGAAATAACTACAGATTTTACTTTTGATGGTTTTCCATCAACATACTCGAATGTTACCTGACTTTTTGAATCTGGTTCAATATTTTTTAACTTTCCTGACTTTCTATCTTCTGCCATTAATCTTAAAATTTTATGAGAATAATGAATTGGTGCTGGCATTAAAACATCTGTCTCATTACAAGCATAACCAAACATTATACCTTGATCCCCAGCTCCTTCATCTTTATTTCCTAATGAGTCCACTCCCATAGCAATATCAGCTGATTGGGAATGTAAATGACTTTCAATTTTTGTAGCTTCTTTCCAAGTAAATCCTTCTTGGTCATAACCAATATCTTTTATACAATTTCTTACTTTTTCTATTAATTCATCTTTTTTAATTTCTGGTCCTCTTACTTCACCAGCTAAAACAACTTTATTTGTAGTTGTTAGTGTTTCGCATGCAACTCTTGAATATGGATCTCCAGAAATAAAACTATCGACAACCATATCTGAAATCCTATCAGATACTTTGTCTGGATGGCCTTCTGAAACGGACTCACTAGTGAAAAGGAAATTTTTTAAATTACTCATTTCTAAGTTTCTTAAATGAAATTATCAAAAAAATATACAATAAAATTATAAATCCAAAAATTTTGTTTCCAAATTTTGCGAATAGAGTTGTCTCAATTTTTCTTGACTCAATTAAATCAATATAACCTGATTTATTTATATCAACTTTTTGCTCAATAATTCCTAGTGGATTAATAATTGCTGTTGTCCCATTATTTGCAGACCTTAAAACATATTTCCCACTCTCTATCGCTCTAAAAATACTATGAGTAAAATGTTGCTCTGGACCAATTGATTTACCAAACCAACCATCTTCAGAAATATTTACAATATAATCAAAGTTACTACTTGTGAAAATTTTACCTGAATAAATTATCTCATAACAGATAAGGGGCAATATTTTCACTGATAAATTATTATATTTCAAATCAATTATGTTTCTTTCATTACCTTTTGAATATGATTGGTAATCATTAGTAATTGTTTTTAAACCGATACTTTTTAATAATTTTTCAAATGGTAGAAATTCACCAAAAGGAACAAGATTAATTTTGTTATATGAATTTATTATATTAAGGTTATAGTCAAAAATAGATAATGAATTAAAATATTTAATAGTATTATTTTCATCTTCTTTGCTATTAATCCCAATTGCTAATAAATGATTTTCGTTGAATTTATTTTCAAATAACCATTTGTATTCTTTTACTTGGTCTTGTGAAATACCTGGAATAATACCCTCTGGCCAAATAAAAATTATTTTTTGATTTTTTTTAGGAGAGCTGATTTCAATTAGCTCTTCTATTGCAGTTATTGGATCAATATTATTAAAAAATCTATCTATGCCTATATTTGAACTTAAAATTCTTAGTTTATAATCAAGTTTTTTAACCTGTTTATTATTAAATTTTTCTAAATTTTGTGAACCAAGTATATAAAATGACATTGTTGTAATAAGAAATGCAACACAAATAATAATATCTTTTTTATTCTCTCTTAAAATGAATATTGATGGGCTTGTAAATAATGAAATACAGAAAAGATTAAAGCTGTATGTGCCAATGACTGATGTAATGTTTAAAATTTCGATTTGATTAGAGAAACTATAAGCAATTAAATTCCAAGGGAAACCAGTGAGTATTGATCCTCTCACAAATTCTACTATTCCAAATATTAAAGAAAAAAGAAAAAATGAGCTTAAATTATTATTTAGTTTTAAAACCACAAATAGATAAGCAACTAAAGCATAAAACATGGCTAAAAAACCAGGTATTAATATTATTGTAAAGGGTATTAAAAACTTAAAATTTTGATCAAACGTTAATGATATTGAAATCCAATATAAATTACTTACAAAATAACCAAACCCAAACAACCAACCATAAAGAAAAAATATTCTTTTATTTTTATAAAACTTAATTTTTTTTATTAAAAATATATAGAATAAACTAAAAGTTAAAAAATTTATTACAACATAATTAAATGGAGGTAAACTTAATGAAGTAAGCGCTCCTAATAAAATTAAATAAATTAATTCAATATAAAATTTGTTTTTCAATTTAATTTATTTTTGATTGTACAGATTTAAATAATAGATTTTCCTCTTTTAACATTTTGGAATAATCCTTATTTTTTTTATGATCAAAACCTAAAAGATGAAGAAAACCATGTATGAATAATTTAGTAACTTTTTCTTTAAAAGATTTTAAATTTTGTGATCTTGGTTTGTCTAAATAATTATAGCTAATGATAATGTCTCCAAGATAAGTATTTTTTGAAATTTTTATTTTTTTATCTAATGGAAAAGATAATATATCGGTAGATTTATTTTTTTTTCTAAAAACTTTATTTAATTTTTTAATATTCTGATTATTTGAAAGTAATAGTGTTAAAGTTACTTTTTTATTCAAAAATTTATATTTTTTTGGAAAAGCTTTACATATTTTTTTAAAAAAAATGTCCTTATTTTTAAGTCTTTTTGACCAAGCCTTCTCCTCAGAGAAGACATTAATGCTAATCATTATTTGAGTATGCTTTGACTATTTTAGAAACAAGTGGATGTCTGACTACATCTGAATGATCAAAATCAACTATGGATATTTCCTTTAAATGTCCTAGTAACTCTTTTGATCGAACTAATCCTGACATGCTTTTATTTGGTAAATCAATTTGAGATGGGTCACCATTTACAACAATTTTTGAATTTTCTCCAATACGTGTTAAAAACATTTTTATCTGAGTATCCGTAGCATTTTGTGCTTCATCTAAAATTGCAAAGGAATTTTTTAGAGTTCTACCTCTCATAAAGGCTAAAGGTGCAATCTCTATATCTCCAATCTCAATCATTCTTTGTATTTTTTCAAAGTCGAAGAGATCATATAAAGAATCATATAAAGGTCTAAGATAAGGGTCTACTTTTTCCTTCATATCACCAGGTAAAAATCCCAAACGCTCACCTGCTTCTACTGCTGGTCTTGAAAGAATAATTCTCTCAATCTTTTTTTCTAAAAGCATAGTTAGACCTACAGCTACTGCCAGAAAAGTTTTTCCAGTTCCTGCTGGCCCAGCTGAAATTACAATATCACTCTCCCTCAAAGCTCTCACATAGCTTTTTTGTTTCTCAGATCTAGGAATTATAGATTTCTTGGGAGTTTTAATGATGTCTGTAACATTATTATTTTTTACTTTTTCATTAATCATAAAGTTATCAACTGATGAAAGTATATCTTTATTCTCTATACTTCCATTATTAATAAACTGATTAGCTAAAAATTGAATAGCATTTTTAATTTTTTCATTCTTTTCAGGTGTTGATTTAATTAAAATTGAATTTCCCCTTGAATATAAGCTGCAATTTGTAATTTTTTCTAATTCTTGTAAATTTTTATTAAATTCTCCAACAACACCCATTAACAAATTGTTGTCATGAAATATAACACTTAAAGAATTGTTATCTGAGTAAACAAATTTTAAAGACTGATCGATATTTTTTTTAGTTATTCCACTCAAATTCTATGCAACCTTCTGATCCGAATTAGTTATTACTTCGCCGAATAAAGTATTTCTATTACTATCTTTAATTCTCACTTGAACTATTTTTCCAATATCATTCTTTTTACCATTAAAAATTACAGATGTCATATACTCAGATCTACCAAAAGCTTTGCTTTTATCGTCGGTTAAATTTTCAACCAAAACATCAATAACTTTACCCTCCAATGACTTGTTCATTTCGATTTGATTTTTGAATAAGATAGTTTGAATTTTTTCTAATCTTTCAATAGAAATTTTTTTTTCAATTAGGTCTAAATTTTCGGCGACTGTTCCAGGTCTTGGACTAAAAATAAATGAATAAGAGTTAATAAATTTAATTCTTTCAATTAATCTAATAGTATCCTTAAAATCCTGATCCTCTTCACCAGGATAACCTATTATAAAATCACTTGAAAATTCTATATTTGAATTAATTTCTTTTAATTTATCAAAAGTATTTAGATATTCCTCAATAGTATGTTTTCTATTCATCAACTTTAAAATTTTATTAGATCCACTTTGAACCGGTAAATGCACAAGTGGCATTAACTTTTCAGAGGTTTTATATACTTCAATTAGATCCTCTGTCATATCTTTTGGGTGAGATGTTGTATATCTAACTCTCTTAATTTCAGATAATTTTTCAATATTTAAAATCAAATCTGACAGTCTGAATCCTTCATTATCATAAGCATTTACATTTTGACCAAGTAAAATTATTTCTTTTGCACCATTATCAGCTAAATATTTTGCTTCATCCAAAATTTGTTTAAATGGTCGAGAATATTCTGGTCCGCGTGTATATGGTACTACACAAAAATGACAAAACTTATCACATCCCTCCTGAATAGTTAAAAACGATGAAACTTTTCCAGCTTCATTTTTTATTTTACTCAAATATTTAAATTTAGAAACTGCATCAAATTCAGTTTCTTCAATCTTTTTTCTTTTTTTTGTATAATTTAAAATCTTCTCATTAATTTTATGATAAGCTTGAGGACCAATAACTAAATCTATATAAGGTTCCCTTTTCAGCATCTCTTGATTTTCTGCTTGAGCAACGCAGCCTGAAATAATTACTAATGGTTTTTTTTTTGATCTGAAAATTTTTTTTACTCTACCTATTTCTGAGTAAACTTTTTCTTTTGCTTTATCTCTAATATGACATGTATTTAAAAGATAACAATTTGCTTCTTCATATTTTTCTGTTTTTTCATAACCAATTTTTTTAACTGCATCGTATATTCTATTAGAGTCATATTCATTCATCTGACATCCAAAAGTTTTAATAAATATTTTTTGATTCATAATTATTGAGATTTTTTCTTAACCCCATATAATTCTAATTTATGGTCCACTAATGTATAACCATATTTCTCTGCAACTTTTTTCTGTAGCTTTTCAATTTCTTCATCTACAAATTCGATAATTTCACCAGTTTTCACATCAATTAAATGATCATGATGACCTTCATTTATTTCTTCATATCTAGCTTTTCCACCTTTAAACTCGTGCTTTGTTAATATTCCTGTCTCTTCAAATAATTTTACTGTTCTATAAACAGTTGCAATACTTATTTTAGGATCAATTTTAGATACTCTATTATAAAGTTCATCTACATCTGGGTGGTCAGTAGATTCTGACATTACTTGTGCAATTACTCTTCTTTGATCTGTTAATTTAACCCCTTTTGCTATACATTTTTGTTCTATAGTTTCTGACATAAAATAATTTTAACTTAAATAAATAGGGTTAATCAAATTTTTTTTAATATTAAATTTTTCGCACAAATCAGGGATATTTTCATATTTTATGTCCTTTTCACCTTCAAAATCTTGAATGCTGTAACAATAGTAATCAATATTATTAGTTAAATTAAATGCTTTAACTATAGAAAGCGAATTCCGTATTCCTGCAAAGCTTCCAGGCCCTCTATTTAAATAAATTGTATTAATGTCTTTCAAGTTTAATTGATAAGAATTTAAAAAATCATTAATAATCAAAGTTAATTTTTCATAATTAATTTTAGTATTCTCTTTAGTAATATTATAAATATCTTTATTAGTAATGATCATTAAAAAAATTTTTTCACTGGCTACATCAATTATCAGTTTGTTCATAATTATTTTATTTTCTAATATGAGTTCTAAATCAGATGAAAATAATATCAAATACTATTCCAATGATGAAGGAATTCTATCAATAATGTATCATCGTTTTAATGAAAATAAGTACCCTTCAACCAATATTAAAATGGATATATTTGAGGAACATATAAATATTATTAAGAACTCAGATTTTAATTTTCATAATCCAAAAAATTTTGATGAACAGTTTAATAAACCAAAATCAAAAAAAGAAATTCTTATAACTATCGATGATGCTTTTGAATCTTTTTATATTGAAGCATGGCCTTATCTAAAGGAAAATAAAATTCCATTTATTTTATTTGTCTCGACTGAGCCAGTAGGGAAAAGAGGTTATATGACTTGGGAGCAAATTAAGGAAGTTGAGAGTAAAGATTTTGCATATATAGGACATCATTCTCATACTCATGAATATCTTATAGATGTAAACAATGACGAGTTTATTTTAGATATTGAAACAGCTAATAAAATTTTCTTAAAAGAGCTTGGTTATGTACCTAGTTTATTTTCATACCCATTTGGTGAATACTCTAAATTTATGAAAGATTATATATCTAAGAATTTTAAATATGCTTTTGGCCAGCACTCTGGAGTTATTGATTTAAATAAAGATAAATTTGAATTACCTAGATTTCCAATTAATGAAAAATATGGAGAATTAAAAAGATTTAAATCAATAATAAATTATTATCCTCTTGAATATAAAAAAATTCTTCCTGAAGAAAAACAACTATTCGAAAATACAAACCCTCCAAATTTCAAAGTTGAATTTTTTAAAAAGCAAAAAAATTTATCAAATATTAATTGTTATTCTAATGAGGGAGGCGTTTGGGAAAAATCAAAAACAAGCTTTACCAACAACTCTTTAACGATTGAATTTAGAGAACCATTCAAACCAAGAAGAGGTAGAATTAACTGTTCTCTGAATGATAATGGAAAATGGAGATGGTTTGGTGTTCAATTCCCTATAAAAGTAAATGAAAATTAAATTAAACTTTCTAAGTCTTTACTTGAAGGCAACAATCTTGCCTCATCAAAATCTTTTAAATTATTCTGTTCAATAATTTTTTGTAGAACCTCTATATATTGTTTTCCTGTTTCTGCGTATTTATCTAAGTGTTTAGACAAAATTAAACTATCTAAAGGTTTATTTTGATTTCTAAGTTCTGTTCTTGCTTTTCTTAAATTTTTATAAGTTGAGTGTGTATTCAAATTTCTCAAATATGCTCTCACAGATAATTGTAAGCTATGAAATTTCATAACTTTATGATCTTTACCCTTATCAGCATTTTTAGGTTTGAGTCCCTCTCCAGACCATGTCCACTGACCAAATAATGCATTTCCTTTTAGAGCAAATCTTGAGGTACCCCACCCAGTTTCCTTAGCAGCTTGAGCTATTGCTAATGAAACTGGTATTTCATCCATCCTTATTTTCAATGTGGATAAATCATTCTGTCTTACACCATATTGCTTATATTTTTTTTCTAACCATTTTTTCTCAATCTCAGTATTGCTATTTTTATTTAGAATAGTGAATAATCTTTTTCTATCTATTCTAATTTTATTATTTTCCTTAACAATTAAAGGCAGAACAATTTTTATAAACATGTCTTTTCTTTTTTTAGTATTACCAATATTTTTAATTTCGTTAGGCAAAAGACCAATATCTACTGGTTTAACTAACTTTTTTTCTCTTACATCTTTTAAATTATAATTTACTTCTTTAAATAAAGAATCTATTTCCGATGTGGTGTATCTAACTAAATTTATTTCAGAGTTATTTTCTTCCAAAATATCATAAAGTAAGTCTCTCTCATCAGATTCAACTGTATTATTCTCCTCTACCAAATTATCTTTATTTAGAGTGTTGTTTAAAATGTTTTTTGAATTGTTTGTAAATTCTTTATTATTAAAATTTTTATCAGTAAAATTTATAATTATTGGAGCCACATAGAAGAATGAAATTACAATAAATGAACTTAAAAAAAACCGAGAAACTATATTAAAGCTTTTATTTTTTAAAAAACCAGATTTTTTAAATTTTTTCATAATTAATTATTGTATAGCAACAACCTCTTTTACCTCTGGTAAATAATGACATAAAAGATTTTGAACACCTTGTTTTAAGGTCATTGTTGAACTAGGACATCCAGAACAACTTCCTTGTAATTGTACCTTAACAATTCCGTCCTTGAACTCTTTGAATTTTATATCTCCACCGTCTTTAGCAACAGCAGGTCTTATTTTTTCCTCTAAAATTTTTACAATTTTTGTTTCAATTTCGCTTAAATCTGAAACTTCCTCTTTTACATTTTCATCAATTACAAACTCTTTACCATCTGCGTAAAAATCATTTATCAGAGAAATTACAATATGTTTTATTTCTTCCCACTTGATTTTTTCATTCTTATTTACTGAAATAAAATCTTGACCTAAAAAAATACCCTCAACACCGTTTACTGACAAAATATTTCTCACCAATTCATTATTCATATCTTCTTTATTTGTAATTTCATAAGGACCACTGTTTGAAACTTTCTTCCCGGGAAGAAATTTTAAAGAATTTGGATTCGGTGTTACTTCTGTTTGTACGAACATAAATTATATATAATGATAATTTTAAAAATTAAAACTTGATAATAAATTTTTTTTAAAAACCTACTATTTCTTTAATTCTTTCAATCTTTTTAGAAGCAATTAAATTAGCTTTTTCAACTCCATCTAGAAGAATTTCATCTAAATAACTTTTATCTCCTAAAAGTTTTTTTATCTCATTAGAAATAGGTTCAATTTTATTCACAAGTTTTTCGGCTAATTGATCTTTAAATTCAGAAAAATTTTTACCTGCAAAATGTTTTACTGAGTTTTCTAATGTTGAGTTTGTCAAGCTTGAATAAATTCCTAAAAGATTCTTTGCCTCTAATCTTTCATCAAGCTCCTTTATATCTTGTGGCATAGGCAAAGGATCAGTTTTTGCTTTTTTGATTTTGTTTATTATTTGATCTTTATCATCTGTTAAATTTATTCGACTTAAATCTGATAATTCTGATTTACTCATTTTTTTTGAACCATCTTTTAAACTCATTATTCTTGAAAACTCTTTTTGAATTAAAGGTTCAGGAACTTGAAGAAAATTTTCTACTTCAAAATCATTATTAAATTTTTGAGCTATATCTCTACATAACTCCAAATGTTGCTTTTGATCATCACCTACTGGAACATGAGTAGCATCATATAAGAGAATATCAGCTGCCATTAAAACTGGATAAGAGTACAGTCCTATGCTGGCTTTCTCTTTATCTTTGCCAGCTTTCTCCTTAAATTGTGTCATTCTATTCAACCAGCCCATTCTAGCAACACAGCTTAATATCCATGCTCCTTCTGCATGTGCAGCCACACTAGATTGATTAAAAATTATACTTTTTTTTGGATCTATTCCACTTGCTACAAAAGTTGCAACAGTTTCCCGTATATTATTTTTTAATTCTTTAGGATCTTGCTTTACTGTAATGGCATGCAGATCAACTACGCAAAAAATACATTTATTATCTTTATCGTTATTTAAGTCTACAAAGTTTTTTATGGCGCCTAAATAATTTCCAAGATGAAGATTACCTGTAGGCTGAACGCCAGAGAATATTTTTTTACCCATAAAATTAATACTTTAATTTAATATCATTCATTTGAAAAGCTTTGATGAAATAAGACACAATTAAATAAAACAATAACCCTAATATAACAGATAAAACTAAATAAAAAGATTTAATTGATTGATTAAATGCTAATTCGTTCTGGAAATAATTTAACATTAAGTTAAAAAATAAACCCATCATAATTGATGCAAAAATTATTTTAATAAATTTAACAAAAAATATTTGATTAAAATAAAATAATTGTCGATTTTTTAAAAATAAAAATAATAATATTGAATTAAACCAAGATGAAATAGATGTAGCTATTGGAATTATTATAAAACCAATTTCACTAAAAAAATACAAACTAATAAAAATATTAACCAATACTGAGATCAAAGAAATATAAAATGGAGTTTTGGTATCATGGTTTGCAAAGAAAAAACTTGAAAAAACTTTTATTAATGCAAAAGCAGGCAGACCTAATGCAAAATAATATAAAGCTAAGCTTGAATTGCTCACCGAATTTTCATTAAAAGACCCATAGCCAAATAAAGCTGAAATAATTTGTTCTGATCCTATGATTAAAGCGATAGTTGCTGGAAGACTTAAGAATAAACTTAATTCAAGAGCTTTATTTTGTATAAGCAAAATCTTATTTTTTTTTCTAGATTGAATATGTTTTGAAAGCTGCGGCAGAATCACTACACCAATAGCAATACCAGCTATAGCTAGGTTAATTTGATAAATTCTGTCTGCATAATATAAATAAGAAACTGCACTTGCTTGAAATGATGCAATTATTGTACCAACCAAAATATTAATTTGGGTAACTCCAGAGGAAAAAATACTTGGTAAAAGTTTTTTAAAAAAAAACTTAACTTTATTACTTACTTTTAATTTGTAATTAAATTCAAGCGAGTAATATTTTGATACGTATTTGTATAAAAATATTAATTGTAAAAAACCAGCTAAAGAAACACCATAGGACAAATAATAAACTAATTGATCACCTAAAGATTTAGAAAAAAACAATACTAAAATTAAAACAATATTTAATATTATTGGTGCTGCAGCAGCAGCTGCAAATTTATTGTGTGAATTTAAGATTGCAGAAAAAAATGAGGCTAAACAAATAAAAAATAAAAAAGGAAAAGTAATTCTTGTTAAATTAATTGCTAACTCCATTTTTTCTAAATCACCCACAAATCCTGGTGCAATAATAGAAACAAATGCTGGCATGAAAATTTCAATTATTATTGTTAAAAACAACAACCCTAAAAAAAGAAGATTAAAAATATCGTTAGCAAATTTGTTTGATTGTTTTTTTCCCTTAGTAAATTCTGATGAATAACTTGGAACGAATGCTGCATTAAAAGTGCCTTCAGCAAACAATCTTCTAAAAGTATTTGGAATTCTAAATGCTACAAAAAAAGCATCAGCCAACATCCCTGTTCCTAGAAAAATTGCTATTAAAATATCTCTTAAATAACCCAGCAATCTGCTAATGATAGTATAAAAACCAAATGTGCCTGTTGACTTAAGTAAGTTCATAAATCATATTAGTCTTAATTTTACCCCAATTGTACACTTATTGTTATCAGAAATGAAAAAAACAAAAATTGATCACTATACAGATAAAGAAGCTTTAGATTTTCATAAAGACAAAAAACCTGGAAAGATTGAGATTATTTCTTCAAAAAATATGACAACTAAGCGTGATCTCGCTTTAGCTTATTCTCCAGGAGTTGCTGCTCCTGTAAAAAAGATAAGTGAAAATCCAGAAGCAGCTTATGATTACACGAGTAAAGGAAACCTTGTTGCTGTAATAAGTAATGGTTCGGCAATATTAGGAATGGGAAATTTAGGTGCTCTTGCATCAAAGCCTGTGATGGAAGGAAAGGCCGTGTTATTTAAAAGATTTGCGGATATCGATTCAATAGATTTAGAGATTGATTGTGCAGATTCAGACGAAATCATAAATTCAATTAAAAATTTTGCACCTAGTTTTGGTGGAATAAATTTAGAAGACATAGCAGCCCCAGATTGTTTTATAATAGAACAAAAATTAAAAGAAATTTTGGATATTCCTGTTTTTCATGATGATCAACATGGAACAGCAATTATAACAACCGCAGCATTAATTAATGCCTTAGATATTTGTGGTAAATCAATTAAAAAAATTAAAGTTGTAGTAAATGGTGCAGGAGCTTCAGCACAAGCTTGTACTGAGTTATTTAAAAATTCAGGAGTAAAATCTGAAAATATAATAATGCTAGATAGAAAGGGCGTTATTTACGAAGGAAGAACTGAGGGAATTGATCAATGGAAATCCAGATATGCAGTTAAAACTAAAAATAGAACTTTAAAGGATGCTGTTAAAGGTGCAGATGTTTTTTTAGGATTATCTGCAAAAGGTGTTCTAAAAAAAGAAATGGTTAAATCTATGGCAAAAAATCCAATTATATTTGCTTGTGCTAATCCTGATCCAGAAATTACTCCAGAGGAAATTAGTGAGGTTAGAAATGATGCAATTGTTGCAACAGGGAGATCAGACTACCCTAATCAAGTAAATAATTTAATTGGATTTCCTTATATCTTTAGAGGAGCTTTAGATGTGAGATCTAAAACGATAAATGAAGAAATGAAGGTTGCTGCAGCTAATGCAATAGCTAAGCTTGCAAGAGAAGATGTTCCTGATGAAGTTGTTGCAGCTATGGGTGGAGAAAGACCTCATTATGGAAAAGATTATATTATTCCATCTACATTTGATCCAAGATTAATTAGTGTAATACCAGCGGCTGTAGCAAAAGCAGCCATAGATAGTGGAGCAGCTAGAAAAAATATAGATGATTTTGAAGTTTATAAAGATCAACTAAAACAAAGACTAGATCCAACCGTTACCATCATGCAGGGTATTAATTCATTTATTAAGAAAAATCAGAAAAGAATAGTTTTTGCAGATGGTGAAGATGAAAATACTTTAAAAGCAGCTATAGCATTCAAAAATTCAAAATTAGGTATTCCAATCCTGGTTGGTAAAGAAAGTAAAATTAAAGAACAAATTAAAAATATTGGTTATAGTGAGAGTTTTGACATTGAAGTTGTTAATTCAAAAGATGAAGAAAAAAGAAAAAGATACGTTAAACATTTATTTGAAAAATTACAAAGAGAACAAGGATTATTAGAACGAGATTGTGACAGAATGATTAGAAATGATAGGGTTGTCTGGGCTACTAGTATGGTTGCCTGCGGTGATGCTGATGGTGCTGTAACAGGCAATACAAGACGATTTGGTGCTTCATTTGAAAAAATTAAGCAAGTTGTTGATGTAAGAAAAGGTGAGATTATGTTTGGTTTAAACATGATCGTTCATAAAGGGAGAACTATTTTTGTTGGTGATACAAGTGTCCATGAATATCCAACTTCTGAACAAATGGCTGAAATGGCGATATCTACAGCAAGAGTAGTTAGACTTTTTGGATTTGATCCTAAAGTTGCTTTTGTATCCCACTCTACATTTGGGCAACCTCTTACTAGTAGAACAAAACATATTCGAAACGCAGTTGAGATATTAAAAGAAAGAAAAGTAGACTTTGAATTTGATGGAGATATGCAGCCTGATGTTGCTCTTAATCCAGAGTATGAGGAACTTTATCCTTTTGCAAAGATAGTTGGTAAAGCAAACATTTTAATAATGCCTGGACAACATAGTGCAGCAATTTCTTACAAATTAATGAAAACTATAGGTGAAACAAAAGTGATTGGACCATTATTAATTGGACTTGGGCTTCCGATAGAAATTGCACCTTTAAGATCATCAACTTCTGAGATACTTAATTTAGCATCGATTGCTGCTTATTCTTCCCAAGTGATTGATTACAAAAAATAATTATTCCCTTTGAATTCTTAAATCTTCAACAAGAATAATACTGGCAATTACATCTTCGACATCAAGTATTTCTTTTGCTTCACTTATAACTAAATCCTTTTCCTCTGAAGTTAAGGCAATACCATAAATATAGATTTTCTTTTTATATGTATCTATTTGGTAGTTAGTTGCCTTAATATTTTTATTAACAATTATAGCTGTTCTAAGTTGAGAAGTAATTAAAACATCTTTTGCGGACTGTTTAAAATTAAATTCTTCTTTAATTTTGATATCATTTCTTACAGATCTAGCGCCTTTCGTTTCCCAGGCTAGTTTTGTTATTAATAATTTTTCTTCTGGACTATCTACTTTTCCAGTTATAAAAATTCGACCATCTAAAACTTTTGTTTTAACTGAAATAAGATATTTTTTATCTTTAGCTAATATTTTAGCACTAATAGTTTTTTGCATTATAGAGTCATCTATTTGAGTGCCCACTGTTCTAGGATCTAATGCAACAGAAACACCAGTTCCAAAAAGACCTTTAGAACCAACCCCAACACAACCAGTTAAAATAAAACTTATTAAAACAAAAATTAATATTTTATTTTTCATTTTTTAGTTCTAAACAATAATTGTATATTTCTTTTTTAGATACGTTAGTACTTTGACTTAAAATATCTATAATTTCTTTAATAGACAATTTATTAATCATTTTTTTAATCATATTCATATCTGATTCACTTAATTTTTGAGATAGATTTTTGTGTATTTTTTTTTCAGAAACAACAACAGTTAACTCGCCTTTTGGTTCTTTTTCAAATAATTCTAATTCATCAACATTTTTTCTAATAAATTCTTCGTATATTTTTGTTATTTCTCTACAAAAAACTATCTTTCTTCCTGCAAAATTCTTTTTTATTTCAGGTATAATTCTATTAATTTTTTTTGGAGAAATAAAAAAAACTAAGGAATTTTCAAATTCTGAGAATTTTTTTAATTCATTAGATAATTGCTGTTTTTTATCTGGGAAAAAACCACAAAACAAAAATTTATCTGAAAAACCACTAATTGAAACAGCTGCGGCAACAGCCGAAGGTCCAGGAATAGGAAATATTTTAATCTCGTTATTAATACACTCATTAACTAAAATTGAACCAGGATCAGAAATACTAGGCGTACCAGCATCTGATATCAAAGAAATTATTTTTCCAGATTTTAGATACTCAATAATTTTTAATACATTTTTTTTTTCATTAAATTTATGATTTGAAATTAATTTTGATTTTATTTGATATTTATTTAAAAGGTTTTTTGAAACACGAGTATCTTCGCATAAAATATAATTAGACTGCTGCAAAATTTCAATTGCTCTTAAAGTTATATCTTTTAGATTTCCCAAAGGAGTTGATACCAAATAAAGACCATTTTCATATTCTTTTAATTTAAATTGTGGTTTTATGATCATAATTTAGCTTAAAAAATATTATATTAGCATCAAAATGATCAAATTAATTAAAATTATTTATTTTATTATTTTAAGTTTTTACTTTCTGTTTTCTCCAAATGTTAATGCTCAAGAAAAAATCAAAATAGGATTATTGGTGCCTATGACAGGAGAAAATAAGGAGATTGGAGAGTCGATAATTAAAGCAGTTGGATTAGCGGTCAAAGATATTGATAATGATCTGATAGAAATCTACCCAAAAGATACAGCAACTAAAGCTAACCAAACTTTAAAATCAGCATTTGAATTAAGTGAAATGGGTATAAAAATTGTTATAGGCCCTGTGTTCTATGAAAGTTTAACTTATTTAGATGAAATGAAGGATTTAACTTTTTTATCATTAACCAATAAAACTTTAGATCTTCCAAAAAATGTAATCTCAGCTGGAATTAATTCTACATCACAATTTAATACAATAAAAAAATTTTTAAAAACTAATCAAATACAAAGAACTATTTTTTTAACACCAATCCAAGATTATGAATTTGAAATTAAAAGAGGAATGAAAAATTCAAAAATTAAAATTTATAAAGATTACGAATATAATATAGAGCCTACAAAACTGACAAAACAAATAGAAGAAATTACAAATTACAGAATAAGAAAGCAAAATTTAGAGGATGAAATAAAAAGGATAAAAAATTCAAATGATCCAAATAAAGAAAAAAAAATAAAAAGACTTGAAAAAAAATATACTTTGGGTGGTTTAAATTTTGAAGCTGTTGTAATTGCAGATTTTGATGAAAGTCTAAAAAGTGTATCTACATCACTTTTATATACTGACGTGCTTCCAAAAAATAAATATTTTATAACTTTAAATCAATGGTTTGATGAAAGCTTGTTAAATGAAACTGATATCCAACCTTTGTATTATCCATCAATTAATAAAGAAAATTTTGATAGCTACAAAATAAAGTACTATAACGCATTTAACGAAGATCCAACTCATTTGTCTTTATTAAGTTATGACCTTATTGGCTTAGTTTATTATTTATCGATGAATTCAAAAATAGAAAACTTAAATAAAATTTTTAAGAAAAAAAATTCTTTCAAAGGAAAAATAGGAATTTTTGATATTAAAAATAATAAAATTTATCACAGACTTAATTTTTATAAAATTGAAGATCAAAAACTTATAGAAATTTTCTAATTTTTTTAAAAGCTTGATATCTATGGTCCATTTTATACTTTTGAGATGACGTCATTTCTCCAAAAGTTTTTCTTTTTCTTAAAGGAATAAAAATTGGATCATAACCAAATCCATTTTTTCCTTTTGCTTCATGTGAAATATGACCTTCAACTTTACCTATGACGCAAGCAATTTTTTTATTAAAGTATGAAATAGAAAGTGCACAAATAAATCTTGCTCTTATTTTTTTGTTTTTCCAATTTTTGTCTTTTTTATTTAATTCTCTATAAACTCTTTTTATGGCTTTACTAAAGTCCCCATACTTTCCTCCCCACCTTGCAGAATAAATTCCAGGACTTTTATTTAGAAAATCTATTTCCAAACCAGAGTCATCAGCTAAACACAACAATCCTGTCTTTTTTGAAAAATATTTAGATTTGATCAGTGAGTTTTCTTTAAAAGTCTTACCATTTTCAACTGGGCTTCTAAGATTAAATGTAGATGTAGAATAGATTTTAATTTTTTTAGGCAATAAAGTCTTGATTTCACGTAATTTACCCTTGTTATTAGTACCTATTAATAATTTATTAATTTTTTGTTTATACATCTAGAAATTAAGAAAATGCTTACCATATAAGAGACTATGGAAAAAGAGGAAATCCAAAATAACACTTCTGCAGATCAAAACGAAGATACTGTAAAAGAAAATGAGAAATCTGAAGAAAATCTAGCAGAAGAAAATAAACAAGAAACAAAACAAGATCCTAAAGAGGAAGCTAAAGAGCCAACTCCAGAAGAAAAAATTGCTGAACTGGAAGATAAAGTGGCAAGAACTTTTGCTGAAATGGAAAATCAAAGAAGAAGATTTGAAAAAGAAAAAGAGGATGCTTTTGAATATGGTGGTTATAGTTTTGCAAAAGAAGCATTAAATTTAATTGATAACTTAGATCGATCCAAACATGTTCTTGAAAGCGACGATAAATTAAAAGAAACTGAAGCATTAAAAAAGACGCTAGAGCATTTAGATATTATTAAAAAAGATTTAATCTCAATATTTGAAAAAAATAATATTAAACCAATTGATAGCCTTAACAAAAAATTAGATCCAAACTTTCATCAAGCAATGATGGAAATTGAGGACGATACGAAAGAACCTGGAACAATAATTCAGGAAATTCAAAAAGGCTTTACTATAAAAGACAGATTACTTAGGCCTTCATTAGTAGGAGTGTCAAAAAAAGTTACAATTAAAGATGAAAAAACTGAGGAAAATCAAGAAAATCAAGAAAATCAAGAAAATAAATAATCATGAGATCAACTTGTAGTTTCACATTTAAACCCTATATGACGGAAGAGAGACATTAATATTATGAGCAAGATTATTGGAATAGACTTGGGAACAACAAATTCATGTGTTGCTATTATGGAAGGGACACAAGCCAAAGTATTGGAAAATGCTGAGGGAGCAAGAACCACTCCATCGGTTGTAGCATTTACAGATGAAAATGAAAAATTGATTGGACAACCAGCAAAAAGACAAGCTGTTACAAATCCAGAAAATACTATTTTTGCAGTAAAAAGATTAATTGGAAGAAATTTTGATGATCCAACTGTGAAAAAAGATGTAGAAGCTGCACCTTTTAAAATAGTTAACTCTGAAAAAGGTGATGCTTGGATTGAAGCCAAAGGTGAAAAATATTCTCCTTCTCAAATATCTGCTTTTATTTTACAAAAAATGAAGGAAACAGCAGAAAAATATTTAGGCCAAGCTGTAACTAAAGCTGTGATTACTGTTCCGGCATACTTTAATGATGCACAAAGACAAGCAACAAAAGATGCGGGAAAAATTGCTGGGTTAGAAGTTTTAAGAATTATTAATGAACCAACTGCAGCGTCACTTGCTTATGGTTTAGATAAAAAACAAAATAAAAAAATTGCTGTATATGATTTAGGTGGAGGAACATTTGATGTTTCAATTTTAGAACTTGGTGACGGTGTTTTCGAAGTTAAATCAACTAATGGTGATACTTTTTTAGGAGGTGAAGATTTTGATAACGCTGTTGTAGACTATTTAGTTTCTGAATTTAAAAAAGATAATGGTATCGACCTAAAGTCAGATAAACTTGCTTTACAAAGATTAAAAGAAGCTGCTGAAAAAGCAAAAATTGAATTATCTTCTGCTGAACAAACAGATATAAATTTACCTTTTATTACAGCAGATAAAACAGGTCCAAAACATATTAACCTAAAAATGACTAGAGCAAAACTCGAGGCTTTAGTTGAAGACTTAATTTCCAGAACAATGCCTCCGTGTAAAACTGCATTAAAAGATGCAGGAATTACTGCTAGTGAAATTGATGAAGTGGTTATGGTTGGCGGTATGACTAGAATGCCGAAAGTAATCGAGGAAGTAAAAAACTTTTTTGGGAAAGATCCTAACAAAAGTGTAAACCCGGATGAAGTAGTTGCAATGGGTGCTGCTATTCAGGCAGGTGTTTTACAAGGTGATGTTAAAGATGTACTTTTATTAGATGTAACCCCACTATCACTTGGTATCGAAACACTTGGTGGAGTTTCTACAAAACTAATAGATAAAAACACAACAATACCAACTAAAAAGAGTCAGGTATTTTCAACTGCAGAAGATAATCAGCCAGCTGTATCAATTAGAGTTCTACAGGGTGAAAGAGAAATGGCAGCTGATAATAAAGCCTTAGGTAATTTTGAATTAGTGGGTATTGCGCCAGCTCCAAGAGGAGTGCCTCAAATTGAAGTTACATTTGATATTGATGCTAATGGTATCGTAAATGTTTCAGCAAAAGACAAGGGAACTGGTAAAGAACAAAAGATTCAAATCCAAGCTTCTGGTGGACTAAGTGATGAAGAAATTGAAAAAATGGTTAAAGATGCAGAAGCTAATAAAGAAGCTGATAAAAAGAAAAGAGAGTCTGTTGATGTTAGAAACCAAGCAGATACTCTTATTCACTCTACTGAGAAGAATTTAAAAGAGCATGGATCGAAGATTTCTGATGCAGAGAAAAAAGCAATTGAAGATGCATCAACTGTTGTTAAAGAGGCTTTAAAAGGTGAAGATATTGAAGATATCAAGAAGAAAACTGAAGCTTTAGTTCAAGCTTCAATGAAACTTGGAGAAGCAATCTATAAATCACAACAAACTGCAAAACCAGAGTCTGGAAAAGATGATGGTGGAGATGATGCAGGAAAAAAAGACGAGAATGTTGTTGATGCTGATTTCGAAGAAGTAAAAGACGAGAATAAAGAAAAAAGCGCTTAAACTGACATTTAATTGTCTGGGGTAATTTGATGGCTAAAAGAGACTATTATGATGTCCTGGGCGTTAATAAAAGCGCAAGTCCTGAAGAATTAAAATCTGCATACAGAAAGTTAGCCGTTAAGTATCATCCTGATAAAAATCCAGGAGACTCAAAAGCAGAGGAAAAATTTAAAGAAGCTAGTGAAGCCTACGGAATACTTTCAGATAAAGAGAAAAAACAAAGCTACGATAACTTTGGTCACGCAGCTTTTGAAAATGGTGGTGGCAGACAAGGTGGGGGTTTTGGTGGTTTTAGTGGAGCAGACTTTTCAGATATTTTTGAAGATTTTTTTGGAGATTTTGGTGGAGGTGGAAGATCAAGAAGTAGAAAATCAAATAATAGAGGTTCTGACCTAAGATACGATCTATCTATTTCATTAGAAGAAGCTTACAATGGGAAGAAACAAGACATTAAATTTTCAACAACAGAACAGTGTGGTACATGCAAAGGAAATGGATCTAAACCAGGCTATTCTCCTGACAGGTGCTCATATTGCGGTGGTAATGGTAGAATAAGATCCAATCAAGGTTTCTTTACTGTACAACAAACTTGTCCTCAATGTAATGGAAATGGTGAGGAAATAACCAACCCTTGTAATGATTGTAATGGCCAGGGTAAAAAACAAGCATCAAAGAAAATTTCTGTAACAATTCCAAAAGGTGTTGATGACGGAACAAGAATTAGGCTAGCAGGAAAAGGAGAAGCTGGAACAAGAGGTGGGTCTACAGGTGATCTTTATCTATTTATTAATGTAAACTCTCATAACTTATTTAAAAGATCTGATGAAAATTTATTTTTTGAATTTCCACTTTCTCTTGCAGATGCAGCATTAGGAACAACTATTGAAATTCCAACGATTGATGGTGGAAAGGCTAAAATCAAGATACCCGATGGTACTCAAAATGGTAAACAATTTAGATTAAAAGGTAAAGGTATGCCATTTATGAGACGAGGTGATTTTGGTGATTTATATGTTCAAGTAAAAACAGAGGTGCCTGTATATTTAAATAAAAAACAAAAAGAATTATTAGAGCAATTTAGAGAAATAGAAAACGATAAGTCAAATCCAAGTATTAAAAAATTTTTTCAAAAAGCAAAAGATTTCTGGAAAAACTAAAAGACTAATCTTTTAAAAAAGGTTAATATTATCATAATGAAAAAAATTAATTTAGCGATTTCTGGTTGCATGGGAAGAATGGGCCAGCAATTAATTAAATCTTCAAAGAAAAATAAAAACTTTAAATTAGTTACACTTACAGAAAATAGATTAATAAATAAAAAGTTTAATGGAGTTAAACCTGAATTAAATTCCAACAAAGCTTTTAAAAAAACTGATGTAATTGTTGATTTCACAGTACCAAATTGTACGCTCGAAATACTCAGAATAGCTTCAAAACTTAGGAAAAAAGTAGTAATTGGTACTACCGGATTTACCAGAAACCAAGAAAATCAAATTAAAAAATTTTCAAAAAAAATACCTATTCTTAAAGCAGGCAATATGAGCTTGGGTGTAAATTTATTAATGTATTTAACTGAGATTGCCTCAAAATCATTGCATGATGAGTACTTAAGTAAAATATTCGAAGTACATCACAAACATAAAAAAGACTTTCCATCCGGTACTGCTTTAATGCTTGGTAAAGGAATTGCTGATGGAAAAAATAAAAGTTTATATAACTTAATTGGTAAAAAATTCTTAAATAAAAAATCTTTTCCTTATGGAAAAAAAATTAATTTTAATTCAATAAGAAAAGGTGAAATTATAGGAGAACATGAAGTAAAATTCTCAAGTGGAAAAGAAATAATTACATTAAACCATGAGGCTTTTGATAGAGCACTTTACTCTGATGGGGCATTAACAGCTTCTAAATGGCTAATGAAGAAAAAACCAGGATTATATTCTATGAGAGATTTGCTTAACTTTTCATAATGAATGAAAAACAAAAAGCAAAAATTATTATTAAAACTTTAAATAAAATTTATCCTAAAGCACCTGTCCCTTTAAAAAGTAAAAATACTTTTACACTATTAATTTCTGTATTGCTTTCAGCTCAATGTACCGATGTAAACGTTAATAATGTTACAAGAAATATATATCCTAAATATTATAAGCCTGAACACTTTGTAAAATTAGGAAGAAAAAAAATTGAAAAATTAATTAAGAAAATAGGTATTTTTAGAGTTAAAGCTAAAAGCATTTACTTAATGTCAAAGCAATTGTTAGAAAAACATAAAGGTAAAGTTCCTAAAACCTTTGAACAACTTGAAAAATTACCTGGTGTAGGGCACAAAACTGCAAGCGTAGTAATGTCTCAAGGTTTTGGATATCCAGCCTTTGCGGTTGATACTCATATACATAGACTTGCGCAAAGATGGGGTTTAACAAATGGGGAAAGTGTAGTTCAAACTGAAAAAGATTTAAAAAGAATATTTCCTAAAAAAGCCTGGTCTAAACTTCATTTGCAAATAATTTTTTATGGTAGAGAATATTGTAAAGCAAGAGATTGTTATGGTTTAAAATGCAAAATTTGCACTACTTGCTACCCAAATAGAAAAAAACCTGTTATTACCAAAAAGGCTTAATATGAAAGTTTTAGGAATAGGAAATGCAATTGTGGATGTCATTTGTAAAGTTGATGATAGCTTTATTACACAAAATAATCTCACAAAAAGTACTATGAAATTATTTTTTGATGAAAGCGAATTCAAAAATTTATTAACAAATGTAAAAATCGAAAAAACAGTTTCTGGAGGTTCGGTAGCAAACTCTATAGTAGGATTATCACAACTTGGCAATAAAGTTGGATTTATAGGTAAAGTTTCTGATGATGAATTTGGGAGTAAGTACGAGGAAGGTTTAAAAAAAGAAAATGTAGAATACTTTTATTCTAAAAAAAAAGAGAAATTACCAACTGGAACTTGTTTAATATTGGTAACCCCAGACTCAGAAAGGACAATGTGTACTTTTTTAGGAACAGCAGGAAAAATCAATGAAAACGATGTTAGTTCCGATGCAATTAAAAAAGGTGAGATAATATTTTTAGAAGGATACTTGTGGGATGAAGGAGAGCCTAAGAAAGCATTTGATAAAGCTATAAGTAGTGCAAATAAAGTTGCTATGTCACTCTCTGATTTATTTTGTGTAGATAGACATAAACCTCATTTTTTAAACTTAGTTAAAAATAAAATTGATATAACTTTTTCAAACGAACAAGAAATCACCTCTTTAATTGAAGCAAAAAATTTTGATGAGGTTGTAAATTTTTCAAAACAACTTAATAAATTAGTTATTATAACTAGAGGTGAAAAAGGTGCAGTTGCAATTAAAGGTGATGAATTTGTGGAGAGCAATGTGCAAAAAAATCTCAAAATTGTTGATCTAACAGGTGCAGGTGATCTCTTTGCTGCTGGATTTTTACATGGTTACATCAACAGACTATCTACGAAACAATGTCTTGAGAAAGGCACTGAAATGTCATCAAGGGTAATCCAACAATTTGGAGCAAGACTTTAAATTTATTTTTTCTTTCTTTTAAAACTTCCTTTACCTTTTTTAGGTTTAACAATTTTTGGTTTATACTTTTTAGTAAATAAATCTTTCAGCATAGGATTTTTTTTATTTGATTTGATAACCATTTTTTTTACTAATTATAAAATTATTATCATTAAATGTGTTTAAAATTTTTTTTCTTAATCGATAAATATGAGTTTCAACAGTATGAGTTTCTATATCAGATTGGTAACTCCACACTTTCTCTTGCAACTCATCAATACTAACTGGTTTCTCTGATTTAGATAAGTAAGTGATTGCATTAATTTCTTTTTCGGTCAGTTTCAGCTTAGTATTATTTATAAATATTTCCCGAGAATTTAGATCAATAGTGTAATTATTGATTTTAACTTCAGACTGACTGTTAAATTGTATTTTTAAAAATTCAATATTTATCTTTTCAACTAATTTAAAAATTTTAATTGGTAAATTATCTAAAACAAATTGATTACTTATATCGGGATATTTTTTGTTAGATATAATCAAATAATTATTTAAATTTTTTATCTTCTCCTTCAAAGATTTTTCATTTTCAATAAATTTAAGTTTAAAATTTATCTCTAAACTAAGCTCTTCAAGAATATGGTATAGTGCTGTAAACTTATAAATTATTAAATTCTGATTACTCACAAATATAAGAATATGACAATTTTTGTAAAAAATAAACACACTCTTCAAATCGATGAGTTTAAATTTAAGTGTTGTATTGGTAAAAAGGGTTCATCTAATGAAAAAAAAGAAGGAGATAAAAAAACACCAAAGGGAACGTTTAAAATTGAAAATCTTTATTTTAGAAAAGATCGTAAAGAAAAACCAATTACTTTACTAAAATGTATCGAAATTAAAAAAAATATGGGTTGGTGCAATGATGTTCGTTTTCCGAAAGAATACAATAAACTAATTAAAATTAAAAAAGAAATCAAACATGAAAAGTTAAAAAGAAAAGATTACAAATACGATTTTCTAATTCCAATTAAATATAACTTTTTAAAACCTACTCTAGGCAAAGGTAGTTGCATTTTTATTCATTTAACCAAAAATTATAAACCTACAGCTGGATGTGTTGCTTTAAAAGAAAAAGATTTTTTAATTATGGCTAAATTGATTAAAAAAAATTCAAAAATAAAAATTTATTAAGATCTTTCTCCAAAAATGCTAGATCCAATTCTAAGATAAGTTGACGAATACTTAGCTGCAATAAGAAAATCAGAGGACATACCCATGCTTAATTCAGTAAATCCAAAATTAAGATTTAATTTATTCATTTCATCAAAGTATCTTATGGGATCGATATCTGCTGGTGGAATGCACATTAAACCAATTAAATCTAAACCTATTTCTTTACAATAAGAAACTAACTTACCCAAATCATTTTTACTTATCCCAGATTTTTGAGTTTCATCACCAATATTAACCTGTAAAAATATCTTTATTTTTTTATTTATTTTTTTTTGTTCGGACAAAATTTTTTTTGCAAGTTTTTCACTATCAACTGAATGAATGTAATCGAATAATTTAACTGCAAATTTAACTTTGTTAGTTTGTAATTTACCAATCATATGAAGTTTTAATTGTGGTTTTTTTTTTTTAATTTCAGACCATTTTTCAACAGCTTCTTGAACTTTATTTTCACCAAAATCAATATGTCCATAATCAATAAGGGGTAAAATTTTATCAATTTTAAAAGTCTTGGAAACTGCTATAATTTTTGGATAACTATTAATATTTAATTCATTAAGATTATTTTTAATTTTATTTTCAATGTCTATTAAATTTTTAACTATATTTTGCATATTATAATGATCAATAAATATTACTTTATAAGCAAACTTGACACAAATAGTATCGATAGACAAGATAAACAAACTATTATTGTCTTCAGAAATTATTCAAGAATAGATAAAATTGAATCGTTGATTCTAAAAATTAAAAAATATTGTAAAAAAAAATCAATAAAACTTTATTTATCTAACAACATAAAGTTAGCAATTAAGCTGGATTTAGATGGTGCTTATATTCCTGCGTTTAATAAAAGCTTTAGACACTTGTCATACTCATTTAAAAGTAATTTTCAAATTATTGGTTCAGCACACAATGTTAATGAAATAAGAATTAAGGAGAAACAAAAAGTAGATAAAATATTTATATCTTCTTTATTTAAAAAAAATAAAAATTTTTTAGGAATTAATAGATTCAAAATTCTCACAAAACTAACTAAAAAAAAAGTTGTAGTTTTAGGTGGAATTTCACATAAAAACAAAAAGAAACTTAGTCTATTAAACCAATCAGAATTTGCTGGAATATCTTTTTTTGAGTAAAAAAAAGGCCCCTAAAAAGGGGCCCTCTTTATAATTTAAATCTAATTTAAATTAGAATGCAAAAGTAGCAGATAATGCCCATCTTTCTTTTTCACCAGCAGCTCCAGCAGTGTTACCTGAACCCTCAAAGTTATATTGAGTAGCAGATAAAGTTACACCACCTGTAGTGTAAGAAACGTTGAACTTCTCTGATTCTTCATCAACTGTCTGACCTTGTGTTTCGATTGTTTCAGTACCGTAAGCAATCGATAGATCATCTGATACAGTGTAAGCAACGTTCCAAGAAGTAATGTCCTCATCTGTAGTTCCAGCATCTTTATCATGATTGTTGTCAGAATAGCTTACTGTGAACGAACTATATGCATACGATGCTTTCATAGTTGTAGTAGTAGCTTCTGAACCAACTGTTTCTGTTTCACCTTGAGCATAGTCTAGTGATAAACCTTCGATACCACTGTAACCAACTCTCCATGCTGTTGCAGATTCACCACCTGCTCCACCTGGTGAGTATGATCCTACTAATGTAACACCATCCATAATAGTTGGTAAAGTGTACACTAAAGCATTAGTACTCTCAGACGAGCTTGGAGATGTAAAGCCTGAACCGTTATCCCATGCATCACCTGCAGCAGTAGTATCAATAGCAGCTTGTGCTGAAGAACCACCTTCTGGGTTGAATGCTAAAGAACCTAATTCATCTGAACTGATTGTAATTGAGTGGCTATCAAATGGAGACGTTTTGTTATGAGCAGTTCCAGTTGTAGTACTATCGTCACCTTGGTCTAAGATGAAAGATAATGATACATTTAAACCATTGTCTAACTCTCCACCACCAGTGAAAGTTAACTGGTTACCCATTGTCCATGATTTACCACTTGAAGTCTTAGAAGTGTTTTTAAGACCTAAGCTTGCTCCTCCAGCTACTGATATCTCACCAGCGTGTGCTGAAAATGCAACTAGAGAACCAGCTAATGCTGATAATCCAATTTTTTTAATGTTCATATTAATTACTCCTTTAATTAATTGTTAATTATTAATAATAAACATCGCCCTTTTATCATTTTTAGTATCATATTTTCCTAATTTTAATCATTTATATAGAAAAAATATAAAGTGTTGCATTTTTGCATCACTTTTAATCCATTAATTTACTTAATTTTATTAAATTCAGAAAATATGATGTATAAGCATCGTCAGATGAAAATCTTAAAAATATCCCTTAATTTTACAATTAAACTAACGTTAATTTTAGTTTTTTCTATTTTTTTAGCAAGTTGTAATGGAAAAATAGGTGCAGACGCTAGAAAGTATCCTGCAAATCCAGAAGAAAGAGTTAAAAAAAACCTCGAAGAAGGTCGTGGTTTTACTCTTAACAAAGCAGTGGGAAACATTACAACAAAAGGTGGTACTTTTGATTTTGCTAGTTCAAATGAACTTTGGAGAGCATCTTTAGATGTCATAGATTTTATGCCTCTTTCATCTGTAAATTATAGTGGAGGTATAATAATTACCGATTGGTATTCTGAGAATAGTAGTGGAAATGAAAGTATTAAAATCTCAATAAGATTTCTTACTAACGAATTACGATCAGATGCCCTAGATATAAAAGTTTTTAATAGAACATGCAAAAATAATTTATTAAATTGTAAAATTACAGAAACTCAAGGTGTTTTGGTGACAGAATTGAAAAAAGAAATTCTTAAAAAAGCTGCAATTTACCAAAAGCAAAATAAAGAAAAATAAGTTAAACTTTATGAATAAGATTTAATCAAAATAAATTGCTTTTAAACTTATTGTAGATTTGTGGAAAGATATAATTTTAAACTTGTTGAAAACAAATGGCAGAAAATTTGGGAAAACAAAAATACGTTTTCATCCAAAATAGATAAAACAAAAAAAAAATTTTATTGTCTAGAAATGTTTCCGTATCCATCTGGAAAAATTCATATGGGTCATGTTAGAAATTATACAATTGGTGACGTCTTAGCCAGATATAAATCACTTCAAGGTTATAACGTTCTTCATCCCATGGGCTGGGACTCTTTTGGAATGCCTGCAGAAAATGCAGCAAAACAAAATAAACTTGATCCAAAAAATTGGACGGAAAAAAATATATCTAATATGAAAACTCAATTAAAAAAACTTGGTCTTTCAATAGATTGGGATAGAGAAATTTCAACATGTACCGAAGATTATTATAAACATCAGCAAAAATTTTTTTTAGAATTATATAAAAAAAAACTTGTCTACAGAAAGGAAAATTATGTGAATTGGGATCCTGTAGATGAAACTGTGCTTGCAAATGAGCAAGTTATTGATGGAAAAGGTTGGCGCTCTGGAGCAATTGTTGAGAGAAAAAAATTAAGTCAGTGGTTTTTTAATATTTCAAAATTTTCGCAAGAATTACTAGATGGACTAAATGATTTGAACCAGTGGCCAAATAAAGTTAAAACAATGCAAAAAAATTGGATTGGTAAATCTTTTGGTTGTGAAATTGATTTTAAAATAGAAGGTGATTTACCTATCAATAATATCAAATGTTTTACAACAAGGCCCGATACATTATTTGGATTTTCCTTTTTGGCATTATCTGTTGATCATGAAGTTTCTAAATTTTATAAAGATGATAAGAACTTTCAAAAATTCAAAATAGATTGTTCAAAAAACCGGAACAACTGAAGAGGCTATTGCTATAGCTGAAAAAATTGGTTTTAAAACCAACCTACTTGCTACTAATCCGTTAAACCCAAAACAAAAAGTACCAGTTTTTTTTGCTAATTTTGTTTTAATTGATTATGGATTTGGTGCTGTATTTGGATGTCCTGCACATGACCAAAGAGATTATGATTTTGCAAAAAAATATGATCTTGAAGTTAAAACTGTAGTTAGACCCCATAAAGAGGATGATAATTTTAAAGTTAAAAATGAAGCTTATCCAGGTCCAGGGATAATTATAAATTCTGATTTTTTAAATGGGCTAAAAGCTCCAGAAAATTCAGTAATAGAAACTATAAACCTTTTAGAGAAAAAAAAACTAGGTAACAAAAAAATTAACTTTAGATTAAAAGATTGGGGTGTATCTCGACAGAGGTATTGGGGTTGTCCAATCCCAATTTTATACGATGAAAAAGGGAAAGCTCATCCTGTGCCAGAGGATATGTTACCCGTAAAATTGCCAGAAAATATTGATTTAAATGTAAAGGGTAACCCTTTGGATAGCCAAAAATCCTGGAAAGAAGTTGATGTAAACGGAAAAAAACTTTTCCGGGAAACGGATACGTTGGATACCTTTGTATGTTCTTCATGGTATTATTTAAGATTTTGCTCACCTAATAACGATGAAAAAGGGTTCAGTAAAGAAGATGTTAATTATTGGATGCCTGTAGACCAATATATTGGTGGAGTAGAACATGCTATTTTACATTTGTTATATTCTAGATTCTTCATGAGAGCATTATCTTATAAAAATGAAGAATTAAACATAACTGAACCTTTTCAGGGTTTATTTACACAAGGTATGGTATGTCATGAGACATATAAAGATCCTGATAATAATTGGATAAGTCCCGAACAAATAGAAACTATAAATGGAAAAAAATATTTAAAAACAGATCACACCAAGAAAATTAAAGTGGGACCATCAGAATCAATGTCAAAATCAAAAAAAAATACTATTGATCCTGAAAATATTATAATTAATTACGGAGCAGACTCAGCAAGACTATTTATATTATCAGATAGTCCTCCCGAAAAGGATGTTCAATGGTCGGAGGAAGGAATTATTTCATCATTTAAATTTATACAAAAACTGTGGAACCTAAATTCAAAAATTCTAGATGAAATAAATAAAAATAACAAAGAAGACATTGATGAAGAATTGACAAGGGGAACTAATAAGTTTTTAAAAAAAGTAAATGATAACTTGGAAAGTTTTAGCTATAATAAAATAATAGCCAATCTTCATGAAATTTATAGTTTTTTAATAAATAAAATTAAAAAAAAATATAGTAAAAAAACTTTAACAGAAAATTATCAAAAAATTCTTATTGCTATAATGCCTGTTTTACCACATTTTTCTAACGAATGTTTAGAATTAATAAATGCAAAAGAGATTAAATGGCCCAAATATGATGAAACATTATTAATACAAGACAGAGTAAATATAGTAGTTCAAATAAACGGCAAAAAAAGAGAATTAATTAATACTTCACCAAATATTTCTGAAGAAAATTTATTTGAAATAATAAATAAAAATGAAACACTAAAAAAATATTTAAATAATAAAAATATAAAAAGAAAAATATATATAAAAGACAAATTAATAAATATTATAATTTAGATGAAAAAAATTTTTTCTATAATTTTGTTATCTTTAATTATAAGTGGGTGTGGATTTTCTCCTTTACATAAAGATACTGAACTAAAAAGTAGTAAATATAATTTTGAAATAATTGAAAAGTCAGGAGATAAAGAAATAAATTATTATATTACATCAAATTTAGCAAAATATTACAAGTCAGATGAAAGTGAAATAATTGAAATTAATATAAATTCAAATTATTCGTTAAACGGTATTTCGAAAAATAAAAAAGGTGAAACTCTTGTTTATGCATTAACAATCACAGTGGAGTTTGATATTACTAAAAATAATAAGAATAATAAGATTATTTTAGAAGATACAATAAATTTTAATAAATTTAATAATACGTTCAAACAAAAAAACTATGAGAAAAGAACTAAGGAAGAAATATCTAAATTTCTAGTAGATAGATTCATTAACAGATTATTTTTATACTAATGATATTAAAATCTTATGAAATCAATGATTTAAATTTAAAAAATAATTTTTTCCTTGTTTATGGAAAAAATGAAGGTCTCAAAAAAGAGATTATAAAAAAAATATTTGATAATAATAAAGAAGTTTTACAATACGAGGAAAAAGAAATTGTAGAGAATTCAAGTAATTTTATCGAAAGTATTTTAACTAACTCTTTATTTGAAGACGATAAAAAAATAATAATTAAAAGAGTAACTGATAAAATATTTAAAATTATTGAGGAATTAAGCACCAGAAACGTTGATAGATTGTCATTAATTCTCGATACAGATATTTTAGAAAAAAGGTCTAAATTAAGGTCTTTTTTTGAAAAGAATAAAAAATACGTTTGTATAGCTATTTATCCTGATACACCCCAAACTCTTCAAAAATTAGCAATTAAATTTTTTAAAGATAAAAATATTTCTATATCACAATCCAATATTAACTTAATAATAAATAAAAGTAACGGAGACAGAGAAAAACTTTTAAAAGACGTTCAAAAGATAGAATTTTATACAAAAAATGGAAAAAAAATTACAAATGAAAATTTGATTAAACTTATAAATTTGACAGAAGACTACAATGTATCTGAATTAATTGATAATTGCCTCGCAAAGAATGAAAAAAAAACGCTAACAATCTTAAATGAAAATAATTTTAGCAATGAGGACTGTATATTAATCACAAGAATTTTTTTAAATAAGTCAAAAAAAATTCTTAAGCTTTGTCAGGAATTTGAAAAAAATAATAACATTGACTTAACAATTTCTTCTGCAAAACCAGCAATTTTTTGGAAAGATAAAGAAATTACTAAACAACAAATCTATATGTGGAAACCTGAAACGATTAAAAATTTAATATACAAAATAAATGAAATAGAATTAATTATTAAGAAAAATTTGAACAATTCAGTAAATTTAATAACCGATTTTTTATTAGAACAATCTTCAAAAGATACTAATAATTAGATTTTATAATATCAATAATTTTATTTAATTGATCTAAGTCTTTATATTCAAAACTTATTTTGCCCTGATTCCTTTTATTATTCTGTATATCAACGTTTAAACCAATCCTATTTGAAATAGATAATTCTAACGCAATAATATTTGAATCTTTCGAAATAGTTGATTTTTGTTTTTTATTTTTAAAAATTCTTACAAAAGCTTCTGACTGCCTCACAGTAAGCTTTTTATCGATAATTTTAGACGCTACAAAACTTGCATTATCTAGGCCTACTAAAATTTTGGCATGCCCAGCCGTTAACTTTTGTTTCTCAATTAATTTTATAACATCAGAGGGTAAAGTTAAAATTCTTAAAGCGTTAGATATATGACTTCTGCTTTTTCCTATAAATTTTGATACTTTTTCTTGATCGTAAGAAAATTCATCTATTAATCTCTTATAACCTTGTGCCTCCTCCAAGGGATTTAGATCGCTTCTTTGAACATTTTCAACAATAGCAAATTCCAAAGATTTTAAGTCATCAGCTTCTGTAACTACTACCGGCACATTATGAAGGCCAATTCTTTGAGCCGCAAGCCATCTTCTCTCTCCTGCAATTATTTCAAATTTTGATTGTTCATCTCTTGATTTTCTAACTATGATGGGCTGTATCATGCCTCTTTCTTTGATCGAATTGGTTAGATCTTCTAAACTAGCTTCGTCAAATATTTTCCTTGGTTGATATTTATTTGGCACTAAATCACTAATTGATATTTGATTTTTTTGAGGCTCTACTTTTGTTTCTCCTATCAATGAAGATAATCCTCGACCTAAACCTTTTTTAATTTTTTCCATTAAGCTGCACTCCCTATTGTTCTTTCTTGACTCATAAACTCATCGGTAAAACTAAAATATGATTTACTACCAGGACAGGTCTTGTCGTAGATCAAAACTGGCATACCATGGGATGGGGCTTCAGATAGCCTGACATTTCTTGGAATAACAGTTGAGTAAACTTTTTCACTAAAATAATCCCTAGCTTCTTTCTCAACTTGTGATGAAAGCTTATTTCTTTTGTCGTACATAGTTAAAAGTATACCTCTGATTTTCAAATCTGGATTTAAACTTACTTTTATCCTTTCGATTGTTTTCATTAGCTGTGTTAACCCTTCTAAAGCAAAAAATTCAGTCTGAAGTGGTACCAATAGAGAGTTTGAACTTACAAGTGCCATTACTGTCAACAAGCTTAACGAAGGTGGGCAATCGATCAAGACATAATCATATAACCTTCTAGAATCGTTTAAATATGCGGTTAATTTAGTCTTTAGTATAAATGCCCTATTACTGTCATCAGCAGTCTCTACTTCTAAACCCGATAAATCTACATTAGATGTTATAATATCTAAATTTTCAAACTGTGTTTTTTTAATCACATCACTAATTTCTCTAGTTCCATTCAAAACTCCATAAATTGTATCACTTGAGTTATCCATATTTGATAATCCTAGACCTGTGGTAGCATTTCCTTGTGGATCTAGGTCAATTACTAAAATTTTTTTATCTATTTGAGATAAACCTGCTGCAAGATTTATCACCGTAGTAGTTTTTCCAACCCCACCCTTTTGATTTATTACTGAAATAATTTGCATTTAATTTTTTTTTTTAATTTTTTTAATATTTATTAAAAATGAGTCTTCGCTTGTTAAACTTTTTTTTTCTATATACTCCAGTTCCCAATTTTTTTTGGAATTTTCAAAAATTTTTTTTCCACTCCTCCCCATAAAAAAAATTAAATTTTTATATTTTGAAAAATTTTCATATACTAATTCTAAAACTACTGGCATTGGTTTAAATGCTCTAGACATTATCGTTCCTGTTTTTAAATTTTTAATTTCAAAAATATTTTTTTGGAAAACCTTTGTGTTTAAATTTAATTTTTTTGAAACTTCCCTTAAAAAATGGCTCTTATGATAGCTTTTTTCATAAAGGTGCACATTCATATTATTTTTCATATTTTTTAGTATAATTGCTACGATTATGCCTGGCATACCCCCTCCAGAACCTATATCTGTGATTGTATTGCTATTTAAGTCAACAAAATCAATAATTTGTGCAGAATCTATAATATGTCGGTCAACTATAGCCTTTTTTGATGCTGTATTTTGGCTAATTATGTTGATTTTTTTATTTTTTTCAAGAATCATAGATATATAGTTTTCAAAGTCCAAAAATGTTTCACGTGAAACATTTAAGTGATTGATTCTAGAATAAGAATTTAAAATTTCTTGATCCATTAAGCTATATGCTTAATAGACTTTCTTTTGACGTGTGACAACAAAATATATACAGCGGCAGGAGTTATCCCGTCAATTCTTAGAGCTTGACCCATTGTTTTGGGCTTTATTTCTTTAAATTTCGCTTTTACCTCATTAGATAAACCTGGTAGCCCGTCATAATTGATTTTATCTGGAATAATTAGGTTTTCGTCCCTTTTAAATGCTAAAATATCAGCTTTTTGCTTCTTTAAATATCCTCTGTAATGAGCGTTAATTTCTACTTGTTCATCAATTTCTTTGCTAAAAAAAGGTATATCGGACCATATTTCCCTAATTTTACTCATATTTACCCCTTTTTGGGTTAAAACTTCGCTTGATGATCTCAATATTCCGTCTTTTGCTATTTTTATTCCATATTTCTCAGCTTTAGAGGGTGAAATCTTGGAATTTCTCATTATTGAATTTATTTGACTAATTTGCTCAAATTTACTCAAATATATTGCTTTTCTCCTATCACCTATTAAACCAATTTCTATTCCCTTTGCAGTTAATCTTTGATCAGCATTATCAGATCGTAAGCTCAATCGATATTCTGCTCTTGATGTAAACATTCTGTATGGCTCAGCTACCCCTTTGGTCACCAAATCATCAATCATTACTCCAATGTAAGCGTCAGATCTATCAATTATGAATGGTTCTAATTTTTTAACGGACAAAGCAGCATTTATTCCTGCTATAAGGCCTTGTGCAGCAGCTTCCTCATATCCCGTTGTACCATTAATCTGACCGGCTAGATAAAGGTTGCTTATCTTCTTAGTTTCAAGGGTTAAGAATAGTTCACGTGGATCTACATAGTCGTATTCTATTGCATATCCTGGTCTAATTATAGTAACATTTTTTAAACCATTGATATTATTACATATTTCTTGCTGAACGTTGGCTGGAAGCGATGTTGAGATACCATTTGGGTAAATTGTGTGATCATTTAGACCCTCAGGTTCTAAAAATATTTGATGACGAACTTTATCTGCAAATTTCACTATTTTATCTTCTATTGATGGACAATATCTTGGGCCTACTCCTTTTATACTGCCTGAGTACATAGCACTCTTTGATAAATTCTTTTCTATAATTTTATGAACCTTCTCATTTGTGTATGTCATTCGGCAGGACACTTGTTTGTTCAAATTTTTTTTTGTTAAGAATGAAAAAAAATAAGGATCCTGATCTGCAAATTGTTCCTCTAAGTTTTCAAAATTAATTGTTCTTGCATCTAGTCTTGGTGGGGTTCCAGTTTTTAATCTTCCAATTTTAAAATCATATTTTGCTAATTGTTCACTTAAACCTGTAGAAGGTTTTTCATCATATCTTCCAGCAGGAGTTCTTTCATCACCTATATGTATCAAACCATTTAAAAAAGTGCCTGTTGTGAGTATTATCTTGTTAGATATAACTTTCTTACCTTCTTTAGTTTCAAATCCACTTATTGAATTTTTATCGAAAATAAACTTTACTACAGGATCAGAAAAAACGTTTAAATTACAATAGTTTAGCAATTTTTCTTGCATATATTTGCGATAAAGCGATCTATCTGATTGAGTTCTTGGTCCTCTGACTGCAGGCCCTCTACTTCTATTTAATAATCTAAATTGAATACCTGATTTATCTGCTACGTCTCCCATAACACCATCAAGGGCATCTATTTCTCTAACCAAATGACCTTTACCCAAACCTCCTATTGCCGGGTTGCAAGACATCTCACCGATCGTTTCTATTTTATGAGTAAATAGGGCAGTATTCACTCCGAGACGAGCAGAAGCTGCTGCAGCTTCACATCCGGCATGGCCTCCTCCAATTACAACTACATCAAATGACAAATCATTTTTCATAATCCAAATCTATATGTGATTATATAATTTACAAGATAGGCTTAATTTTTTGTAAATAAGCCACATTTATCAACGTTTTTAGGTAAAAAAATGCAAAAAAACCAGCAAAATTTAGTATTATTTACCGATGCAAAAATCGTTGAAAATGCTACCTAATATCTCCTCTACATCGACTTTTCCAACAATCATACCCAAATGTCGAGTAGCTAATCTTAAATCTTCTGCAGCTTTATCGTAATCTTCGATTTTTTTTTTTTGATTAAAGTTATTTAGATGATCCAAACACTGTTGCAGATGTTGCCTGTGTCTCTCTCTTGTAATTAAAATATCATCACTTGTAAGAAATTTATTTTTTAAATTATTTTTTATTTTTAATATTAATTCTTCAATGTTTTTATTTTCTTTAATAGAAATTAAAACATGATTTGTTTTTTTAATTTCTAGATCAATATCTTTTTCTAAAAGATCAGATTTATTTATAACTAAAATTGCATTCTCATCTAATAAACTCTTCAAAACATCAGTAAAATCAAGGCTTTTTGCATCAACCACAACAAGCTTTAAATCTGCTTCCTCAGCTCTATTTAGAGATAATTTAATTCCTTTTTTTTCTATCTCATCTTTAGAATCTCTTATTCCGGCTGTATCAGAAATTATTACTGGATAGCCGTCTATATTTAAATGGGTTTCGATCACGTCTCTAGTTGTGCCTGCAATTTCAGAGACGATTGCAACATCACGATTAGATAAGTGATTTATCAAGCTAGATTTGCCGGCATTAGTTGGTCCTAGGATTGCAATTTTAAAACCTTCCCTAATTCTTTCTCCAACTTTTTGATCGTTTAATATTTTTTTAATTTTATTTATTACTTCATCTGAGCTGTTTTTGATTTCATCTAAAATATTATTAGGCAGATCTTCCTCTGGAAAATCAATTTTTGCCTCAACATGTGATAAAATTTTTAAAAGTTTTTCTCTAAGAAAACTAAATTGATCAGATGATTTTCCATTCATGATTTTTATTGCTTGTTGTCTTTGAATTTCTGTTTCTGAAGAAATCAAATCAGCAATACTTTCTGCTTTAAGTAAATTAATTTTTCCATTTTGAAATGCTAGTTTTGTAAATTCACCTGGCTCAGCTAATCTACAATTTTCTATATCTGAAAGAGAAGAGTGCAGGGCATCCACAACAGCTTTACTACCATGAACTTGAATTTCAGCCATATCTTCACCTGTGTAGCTCTCAGGACCAGGAAACCACAAAACTAATCCCTCATCAATCAGCTCAGAAGTGTTGATTTTATTGATTTTTCTTAATGTTGCTACTCTCGGCTTTGGTAGCTCCTTACCAGTTAAAAGTTCAATTACTTTTGAAGTGTCTTGTCCTGAAAGTCTTATTACAGCTACACCTGATATACCAGGACCACTCGATAAAGCATAAATTGTCATTCAAAGATTATATCTTCAAATTTATGTCTCTGTAAAACTTAAAATTATAATGAAAAAATCTTTTAAGCTGGTTTATTCATTGAGTTAAAAAACTCAGCATTGTTTTTTGTATCTTTTAATTTTGAGTTAATAAACTCTATGGCATCCATGGTTCCCATTGGAGCGATTATTCTTCTTAGCACGTTCATTTTTTGTAAATCATTTTTGTCAAACAATAATTCTTCTCTTCTTGTGCCTGATTTTGTTATATCAATAGCTGGATAAATTCTCTTATCAGCAATTTTTCTATCTAGTATTGTTTCACTGTTACCTGTTCCTTTAAATTCTTCAAAGATGACTTCGTCCATTCTGCTTCCTGTATCAATTAAAGCAGTAGAGATAATTGTTAATGAACCGCCTTCCTCAATGTTTCGTGCTGCACCAAAAAATCTTTTAGGTCTTTGGAGTGCATTTGCATCAACACCCCCTGTTAAAACTTTACCAGAACTTGGTATTACAGCGTTATAAGCTCTTCCTAATCTTGTTATAGAATCTAGTAATATAATAACATCTTTTTTATGTTCGGTTAGTCTTTTAGCTTTTTCAATAACCATTTCGGCCACTGCCACGTGCCTTTGAGCTGGTTCGTCGAAAGTAGAGCTAATTACTTCACCTTTTACAGTTCTTTGCATGTCTGTTACTTCTTCTGGACGTTCATCAATCAGCAGTACCATCAGATAGCACTCTGGATAATTTTTAGCTATTGAGTTTGCGATACTTTGCAAAATCATAGTTTTTCCAGCTTTGGGTGGGGAAATAATTATAGATCTTTGTCCTTTACCAATCGGGCTGACCAGATCAATAAGTCTTGGAGTTAAATCTTGTTTTTTTTCAACTTTTGTAGTCTCAACTTCCATCACTAACTGTTTATCTGGATATAACGGCGTTAGGTTATCAAATGCAATTTTATGTCTTGCTTTTTCTGGTTCCTCAAAATTTATCTTACTCACTTGTAATAGGGCAAAATATCTTTCGCCCTCTTTAGGCGCCCTTACTGGTCCTTCAACTGTGTCTCCAGTTCTCAAACCAAATTTTCTTATTTGACTTGGACTAACATATATATCATCAGGTCCTGGAAGATAATTTGACTCCATCGCTCTTAGGAAACCAAAACCGTCTTGTAATAACTGCAAAACACCTACTCCTGTAATTTCCTCTTTTTCAGCAACTTTCTTAAGGATAGCAAAAAGAATTTCCTGTTTTCTTAATGTGCTAGCATTTTCAATGCCAAGCTCTTCTGCTTGAGTAATGAGCTGTTCAGATGATTTTAGTTTTAGTTCTTGAATGTTCATGATTATTTTTTTTGATAAGGACTTATCAGATGATATTAATATATATACTACTGTTGTTATTTCAACCCTAGATTGGCTTAAAAATAGCTAAAAATACAACTATAATTAAGATAATCGTGGGTATTTCGTTAATAATCCTAAAGAATTTTGCAGATCTTGTATTTGTAGAATTTTTTAAAGCAACAAGACATTTCCCCAAATAATCATTATACGCAGATAGCAATATCATTAAAACAATCTTTATCTGAAACCATAATTGAGAAAAAATATCTATTCCATTGAGATAAATTAATACTAATCCAAAAACCCAAGTAAAAATCATTGCAGGGCGCATAATGTAGTAAAATAACCTTCTTTCCATAATTTCAAAAATATCTGTCGCTTCTTTTTTTTCTTTATTTTCAACGTGGTAAACAAAAATTCTAGGAAGATACAAAAGACCAGCCATCCAAGAAATGACTGCAATTAAATGCAAAGATTTAAATAATAAATACGAATTCATATATCAAATATTTCGTTCAATTAAGGATTTTAATAAAAAAATATGATCATCATTATCATTTAAACAAGGAACCATATCAAAATTTTCTCCCCCGGCACTAATAAAACTCTCTTTACCTTGAATTAAAATTTCCTCCAACGTCTCGACACAGTCAGACGAAAAGCCCGGGCAAATTGTAAGAACATTTTTGACTCCTTCTTTAGGCAAGTTTTCTAGAGTCTTATCAGTATATGGTTGAAGCCATTCTTGTGGGCCAAATCTTGATTGGAATGTAGTTTTAATTTTAATTGAACTAAATTTTTCTGAGATAAGTCTTGTCGTTTTATGACAATAACAATGATAAGGATCACCTTTATCAAAATATTTTTTTGGTATGCCATGATAAGAAGCTATAATAAGATCTGGCTTCCAATTTATTTCATTAAGTTTTTTGTTAATGGAATTAACGAGTGCCTCAATATAAAGAGAATCAGATTCATAATGTGGTATTATTTTCAAAGAAGGTTGCCATCTCATTTTCATTAAAGTTCTATAAACTTCATCACAGACTGTTGCTGTTGTGGCAGCAGCATATTGTGGATAAAGAGGAAGTATGACCAAACTTTCACAACCCTTTTCATGTAATTTATGAATCTTACTTTTAATACTAGGATTTCCATATCTCATTGCAAAGTCTATAATGACATTTTCTTTAGTATTTGAGTTTGAAATTTTCTCACTTTGCTTTTTTGTATAATAGAGAAGTGGAGACATATTTTTGTCTTTCATCCATATTTCCTTATAAGCTTTGGCTGTTTTGGAAGGCCTAAAATTTAAAATAAAAACATTTAAAATTATTTGCCAGATCACAGGGTTTATTTCGATAACCCTTCTATCAGAAAGAAACTCTCTTAAATATTTTCTTATGTCGAACCAATTAGTAGAGTCAGGTGTCCCTAAATTAATTATCAGAACGCCAGTTTTGCCATACTTTATGGGAGGATGATTTTTTTCAATCATTTAAAATCTTTTACAATTTTGATTAAATTTTCTACCATCTCTGGATTAGTTTCGGGCAAAATTCCATGACCAAGATTAAATATATATGGATGATCTTTAAAAATTTCTAGATATTTATTGGCTTCTTTTTTTAAGTTTTCATAATCAGTTAAAAGTATTTTGGGATCTAAACCGCCTTGTACAGGTATCTTTATATCTTTTAATATTTTTTTCGGATCAACATTGTAGTCAATATTAACAGCATCGGGTTGGACAATGTCACAGAATTCCTTGTAGTTTTTTATTTCTCTTGGAAAACAGATCACTGGAATGTTTAAAGATTTTACGAAGTTTACCAAACTTAAAGTTGGGGTATAAACATAGTTTGGTAAATCTTTTTCTTCTAGTAGCCCAGACCAACTATCAAAAATTTGAATTATATTTGCACCGTTATCAACTTGGTTTTTGATATGAACTTTTAAAAATTTTTCAATAATTAATAAAATTCTATTTATTAAAAAATTGTCGTTAAAAAAATCTTTTTTTAAATTATTTTTAGGTGATTTTTGGTTAATCATATAAACTAATAACGTCCACGGAGCTCCAACAAATCCAATAATATTTTTGTCATTCAAATCTGGATTTGAGCTAACTTTTTTTATTGCTTTATAAACACGGTGTACTTTTTCAACAAAATCAATTTCATCAATATTTGAAATTTCATTGAGATTTAATTCCCCCAATTTAGGCCCAAATTTTTTCTCAAATTCTACTTTTTGACCTAACCCATATGGAAGCATTAAAATATCCGAGAATATTATTGCAGCGTCAAAGTCAAATCTTTTTAAAGGTTGTAGAGTTATTTCTGAAGATAAAGTATCATTTAAACACAGGTCAATAAAGTTAGGATTGTTTTTTCTAATTTCTCTAAATTCTGGTAAATATCTTCCTGCTTGTCTCATGATCCATATAGGATTGAAGGAAGTATCCTTGTTAATTATTACTTTGTTCAAAGGTTTCATAAATAAGTATTATTAATTATTGTAGTTGTAATATATCCTGTGAATAAAGGTGATTATTTTTTATAAACATTATATTCACAATTTACCAACATGTTATGTTTATAAAATTGTTTAAAATGAAGCTTTTTTATCATATTAATTTTTGTGGATTGTTTTATCCTATTTATTATTAATGTTAATAAATAGAGGTTTTTACAAGGTAAATTTTAAAAATTTTCAATTGTTTAATTTAATTAAAATAATACAAATTTATTAACATTTTATTCATGAGCAATACATATCAAATATATTTAATTTCTGATTCAACCGGGGAAACCTTGGACAGAATATTCTTAGCTTTGAAGGCTCAATTTTTAAATATAGAATATAAGGTTCACTCTTATTCTTTTACAAGGACAGAAAATCAAATTTTAAAGATTTTAGAAGATGCAGAAAAAAACCCTAATTCAATAATTTTATATACTATTGTTGACAATAATTTAGCCAAGTATTTATCAAATGTTAGTGAAAGTAAAAAAATTCCATGCTTTGGAGTTCTAGGAAATTTAATTTTGAATTTTTCAAAAATTTTAAATCAAAGAGCAACTCACGAGCCAAGTGGACAACATATCTTGAATGATGAGTACTATGATAGAATTGAAGCAATTCAATTTACTATGAGTCACGATGATGGGAATTTAATAAATGAAATAGATAAATCTGATATTATTTTAGTTGGTGTAAGCAGAACAAGCAAGACACCAACCTCAATTTATCTTGCTAACAAAGGGTTTAAGACGTCCAACATTCCTCTAGTAAATGAAAACTCCTTACCAGAACAACTTAAGCAAAATCCTCAAATGACATGTGTTGTAGGCTTGAGTACTGAACCGGAAAGGCTAGTTGATTTAAGAAAAAATAGAATGAATTCTTTAAAAGAAACAGAAAATATAAAATATACCAATATAGAAAATATTAAAAAAGAAGTTTTAGAAGCAAAAAAAACATTTCAAAAATATAAATGGCCACTAATAGATGTAACTAGAAAATCAGTTGAAGAAACGGCTGCTTCTATAATTAAAATTCGAGAAATATATCAAAATAATGTTAAATAAAATAATTCTCGCCTCAAAAAGCAAGGTTAGGAAAGAAATTTTAGAAAAAAACAACATAGAGAGTATTGTTGAACCCTCAAATGTAGACGAGGATATTGTTAAGTTAGCTTTGATCAAAGAAAAAGCAACCCCAGAGATTATTTCAAAAAATCTGGCTGAATTAAAAGCAAATAAAGTTAGTGCAAAAAGAAATAATCAAATAGTGTTGGGTGCTGATAGCGTAATAGATTTGGATGGAGAATTAATATCTAAACCTGAAAATAGAGATCAAGCAATGGAAATTTTAAAGAAACTTAATGGTAAATCACACTTTTTAATTAGCTCAGTTTGCATCTCTAAAAATGGTTCTATGATTTGGAATTATACTGATAAAGCGATTTTGACCATGAAAAGCTTTTCTGAAGACGAATTAAGAAAATACTTATCTAAAATATCAGATGAAGCTCTGTATGCTTACAACGTCTATCAAATTGAGAACGAAGGTAAAAATTTATTTGTTAATATAAATGGTGACGAAGATACTATAATGGGGCTGCCAATTAAAAAAATTAAGGAATACCTGAGCACATTGAAATGAAAAAATATTTTGTAATTGGAAACCCTATTAATCATTCTTTATCACCCAAGCTCCAAAACTATTGGCTTAAAAAAAATGACATCGATGCTGTATATGATAAAATTAAGCTTGAAGATAATGAGGTTAAAAATTTTATTGAGGAAATTAAAATAAAAAAAGTAAGTGGTTGTAATGTAACCATTCCCTTTAAGAAAATTGTAATTCCTTTTTTAGATAATTTGAGCCCTGAGGCAGTAAAAACTCAATCTGTAAATACAATTATTTTAGATAATGGCAAATTGATTGGACACAATACGGATATAGCTGGTTTTGAGAAGGCAATTAAAAAAATTGATTTTGAAATAAAAGAAAAGCAGGTTTTGATTCTAGGAGCTGGAGGTGTAGTTTCTTCAATAATATTTGCTCTAGAAAAAATGCATGTCTCTCAAATAAATATAAGCAACAGAACTAAAGCAAAAGCAGAAAATTTAAAAACTCAATTTAATAATGTAAATGTAGTAGAATGGGGTTTTTTACCTGAATTTGATGTGATTATAAACGCTACAAGCATTGGTTTAAGTAATGAAGAAATAAATTTAGACTTTTCAAGAGTTGGAAAAAATAAATTGTTTTACGATGTTATCTATAATCCTGCCGAAACTAATTTTTTAAAAAAAGGCAAAGAAACTGGCAATATTTCAGAGAATGGAAAACTTATGTTTATATACCAGGCTTTTGAAGCTTTTAAATTATGGCATGGAATTGAACCTGAAATAAATATTGATACTTTTAAGCTTTTAGACAATGATTAGAATAGGAATTTTAGGAGAAATAGGGGCCGGCAAAAGCTATATTGCAAATAATTTTGGATATCCAGTTTTTAACGCAGATAAAGAAGTATCAAAATTATATAAAAAAAATAAAAAAATATTCTATAAATTAAATAAGAAATTACCAAAATATATATCTTCTTTTCCAATAGACAAAAATAAAGTTACAGAGGCAATATTAAGCAATAAATCTAATTTAAAAAAAATATTAAAGATAGTTCACTTGGAAATAAGAAAAGAAATGAATTTGTTCTTAAAAAAAAATAGAAAAAAAAAATTTGTAATTTTAGATATACCTCTGCTTTTAGAAAATAAAATTTATAAAAAGAAAGATATACTTGTTTTTGTTGACTCACCCCAAAAAAAAATAATTAAAAGATTAAAAAAAAGATCAAATTTTAATACCGAATTATTAAAAAAATTTAAAAAAATTCAACTAAAAATTGGATATAAAAAAAGAAAATCTCATTTTATAATTAAAAATGATTTTACAAAAAAAACTGTTAAAAAAAGTATAAAAAATATTTTAAATGAAATTTCTTAAATGAGAGAAATAGTTTTAGATACAGAAACAACAGGTATATCTATTCAAGAAGGTCACAGAATTGTGGAGATAGGATGTATTGAACTTGAAAATTTAATACCAACTCAAAATAAATTTCATTATTATCTTAATCCAGAAAAAAAAGTCTCTGAGCAAGCTTTTAAAATTCATGGCTATGATGATGAATTTTTATCTAAGCAAAAAAAATTTAGTGAAATAGGTCATGAATTTTTAGAGTTTATAAAAAACAAAAGATTAATAATTCATAATGCGGATTTTGATCTAGCACATCTTAATAATGAATTAAATTTATTTGGAAAAGAAAAAATTGATAACGAGATAATAGATACCATGGTTATAGCTAGAGATAAATTTCCAGGGTCTCAGATAAGCTTAGATGCTTTATGTAAGAGATTTAGGATAGATAACTCTAGGAGAGTTCATCATACGGCCTTATTAGATTGTGAATTGCTTTCAAAGGTTTATATAAATTTAATTGATCAGAAAGAACCAACTTTAAATTTTAAAGAAAACAATACACAAATATTAGAAAAAAGAGAAAAAGATTTTGAGTATTGTAGGAAAATTATAAAACCTAATAAAATTGAATTAGAAAATCATTCTAAATATTTAAGACAAAATTTAAAGAGAAATTTTTTTTAGTTAAATTTTTGATTATATAAATTTTCAAAATCAACTTTTTTTTCAAATTTAACTCCAGGATATCCAGAGTTGTGCAATAAATCTAATAGAGATTTTTCTAAATTCGGGTAAATTTTATTTTGAACATCACATAATATTATTTTTTCTAGCTGTTTTTTATCATTAGCTAAATCAGTAATCTGAATTATAGTTGAGTACACAATTTCAAAATATGATTTTTTTTTATTATTCTCTTTGTCTTCAAATTTAAAAGTTGTATTAATTTCAATCATTTTGTTCTTAAGTGCTCTCGAATTAATATCAATACCAAGTTGATATTTAGATATATTGTCCCTTACAAACAAATATGTTTCTATATCAGGAGTTTCACTGGATAAATCTTTAATGTAGCTTCCAAGAATTTTATATTTTTCTATCATTGTCATCTTCTATATCTTCAAAGTCTCCTTCAATGTAATCTTTTTTTAAATTACTTTCGTTTTTAAATTTTTTAGAAAATTTTTTAAACATCATTTTTCTTGTGAAAGGAAAAATTAATAAAAACCCCATTAGATCTGTTAAAAATCCTGGAATGATTAGCAACAAAGCAGCAAAAGCAATTCCAGCTCCAGATAAAATCTCATAGCTTGGAGGTTTATTTTTACTTAATTGAACAAAACCTGATTTTAGCGTTTTTAGTCCCTCATATCTTGCATAATACACTCCTGTTATGGCAGTTAAAAAAATCAACAATATGGTAGTAAAAGCACCAATCTCGGAACCAATACTAATGAAAAGATAAATCTCAATTATAGTTAAGCCGATTATGTATATTAATATTGTGCCCATTTGTCTTTAATCTAAATTGCTAGTTGAAATTAATCAACAGAGTAATTACTATAAAGCTATGAATTACAGCTTCGAATATATAGACATAATTTTGCTTGCAATGATCGCTGGTTTTATTTTTTTAAGATTGAGAGGAATACTCGGCAAAAGAACTGGTTTTGAGGGAAAACCACCAGCCCAATTTAAAGAAGTTTTAAAAAATATTAAGGTGGATCAAGCTGCAAAAACAAAAGAGAAGTTTGATGATGAAGCTCAAAGAGAATTTTTAAAAGGCGCAAAACTTGCTTATGAAACAATTATTACAGATTTCAGTGATAATGATAATAAGATCACAAATGCAAAATCTTTATTAAATAAAGATATATATAACCAATTTGATGATGCGTTGAAACAAAGAGCAAAAAGGGGTCATTTTGCAGAAATAACATTTATTGGAGTTAATAAGGCTGAGATTAAGGAGCATAAAAAAATTGGAAATATTTTAAACGTAACAGTAGATTTTATAGCAGAGGTCATTACCTGCATAAGAGATAAAGATAAAAAAATTGTTTCTGGAGATCCTGAAAAGATTAAAAAAATTTATGATACTTGGATTTTTTCACGAGACACCACTTCAGCAAATCCAAATTGGCAGCTAGTTAATATATTAACATAATTGAACCATAATATTTCAGACAAAGATAAAAAGGATTGGGAAGAATTTATAACTAGTAATAAAAAAGTTGCTGATAAGGATAATAAAAATAATAATCAAATAAATTATAATACAAGATCTATAGATCTTCATGGATATACACTTGATGAAGCTAATAAAACTATTGAAAAATTTATAAACAAATCATATTTCAGTAATATTAAAAAATTAATTATTGTTACAGGAAAAGGTTTACATTCTCAAAATGAAAAAGATCCATACGTTTCAAAAAATTTAAGTATTTTAAAATATTCTGTGCCTGAATTTATTAAAAATAATGAAAATTTAATGAAAAAAATTATAGAGTTTAAAGAAGCAGATATTAAAGATGGTGGAAGTGGTGCTTTTTATGTATATTTGAAAAAATTTAAATAAAGCTTAAATTTATTTTTTAATTTATGTTTGTTTGGCTCGCTTCTTATCCCAAAAGTGGTAATACATTTGTTAGATCATTATTAAGTGCCTATTTTTTTTCTAAAGATGGTAATTTTAGTTTTGATTTGATTAAAAATATAAAACAATTTCCAAATATTACTTTATTTGAAAAATTAGGTATTGATATTAAAAATGATCTCGAGGTTATTAAAAATTATATTCATGTTCAAAAAACATTTTGCAAAAAAAACTCTGTTCAATTTTTAAAAACTCATAGTTATTTATTTAATATAAAAAATAAATATCCATTTACAGATTTAAATAACTCTCTGGGGGTGATTTATGTCGTTAGAGACCCTAGAAACGTAATAACCTCATTTGCAAAATTTTCTAATTATTCTTTAGAAGAAAGTTTTGATGCTATGGTTAATGAAATCTCTTTCGGAGGAAATTTAGAGGCAGAAAAACGACATGGAGAAAGGACTAAAGTCTGGACTGGAACATGGGCACAAAATTATAATAGTTGGAAATCTTTTAATTATCAGAATAGATATTTATTAATTAAATATGAAGACTTAATTGATAACACTGAGCGTGAATTTACCAAAATATTAGAATTTATCTATAGTCTAAATAAATCAAGTTTTTCTGTTGATGAAAATAAATTAAAAAATGTTTTAAAAACAACATCATTTTCTAACATGCAATATTTAGAGAAAAAATCAGGATTTAATGAGAGCAAATTAGATAATGAAGGAAAAAAAATTCCTTTTTTTAACTTGGGTCCAGATAATGATTGGAAAAAATTTCTAGACGTTAAGTTAAAAGAAAAAATTGAAAAAATTTTTGAAAAAGAGATGAAAGAATTAAATTATTTGTAATGATTGTTTGGCTTGCATCTTATCCGAAAAGTGGGAATACTTATTTAAGATCTTTGTTAGTCTCATATTTTTTTTCAAAAAATGGTAACTTTGATTTTAAATTACTTAAAAACATAAAGCAGTTTCCTACTAATGATTTTTTTACATCATTAGATATAGATACAAAAGATAAGTATCAAGTAGCAAAAAATTATATTAAGGCTCAAGAAGAAATAAACAAAAAAGGAAATTTAATTTTTTTAAAAACTCATAGTAGTTTTTGCAAAATGTATGACAGATTTAATTTTTCTGACTTAAAAAATTCGCTAGGTGTAATTTATATTGTTAGAGACCCTAGAAATGTGGTAAATTCTTTTGCTCATCATAATAGTAAATCAATAGAAGCAACATCTGAAGTATTAATTAATGACTTAACTATTGGTAACGAAAAAAATGAGTTAGAAGTATATTTAGGATCTTGGAATTTTAATTATAATTCATGGAAAGTTTACAAATCATCAAAAAAATATTTTTTGATAAAATATGAAGACCTTGTTTCTAATCCTAAAAAAATATTCATAAATACACTAAAATTTATACATCAAATTTCAAATTCGAAAACTATAATTGATGAAATTAAAATTGAAAAAATTTTAGAAGAAACAAACTTTTCAAAAATGAGAAGTCTTGAAAAAAAATATGGCTTTGATGAAGCAAAAACAAATGAAAGCGGAGAGAGAGTAAAATTTTTCAACTTAGGTCCACAAAATAATTGGAAAAAAATTTTAGACCCACAAATTAGAAAAAAAATCGAAACTTCATTTAAAATAGAAATGAAAGAATTAGGTTATATTTGAAATTTACAGGATAAATTTAGATAAATCTGTATCTTTTGTAATAGAGTCTAAATTTTTATTAACATATTCTTTGTTAATAATAATTTTCTCACCAGCTTTGTCAGTTGCAGTAAAGCTTATTTCGTCTAAAATTTTTTCAATTATTGTATGTAATCTTCTTGCACCAATATTTTCAACAGATGTGTTTATTTCAGAAGCTATATTAGCTATTGCATCAATTCCATCATCTGAAAACTCAAGATCAACATCTTCAGTTTTTAAAAGTGCTACATATTGTTTTATTAAACTAAAATCTGGTTCTCTTAAAATTCTTTTAAAATCTTCACTAGTCAAAGCTTCTAACTCGACCCTAATTGGTAATCTTCCTTGTAACTCAGGTAACAAGTCAGAAGGTTTTGCAAGTTGGAAGGCTCCAGATGCAATAAATAGTATGTGGTCCGTTTTTATTGGACCATGTTTTGTATTCACAGTTGTTCCTTCAATCAAAGGTAATAAGTCTCTTTGAACACCTTCTCTTGAAACATCTCCACCAACTCTATCTGTTCTTGCTGAAATTTTGTCTATTTCGTCCAAGAAAACTATACCATTATTCTCAGTAGAAAGCTTTGCAGCTTTAATAATTTTATCTTGTTCAATTAATTTATCTGATTCATCATTGATTAGAATTTCATGAGATTCCTTTACTGTCATTTTTTTCTTCTTTTCTTTATTTCCCATCGACTTCCCAATCATCTCACCAATATTGATCATTCCTACATTAGCACCAGGCATCCCAGGTATTTCAAAAGATGTACCATTAGAACCACTATCACTAACAGCTATTTCAATTTCATTGTCATCTAAATCACCGTTTCTTAATCTTTTTCTGAAACTTTCTCTTGTTGCCAGACTGGCTTTTTTTCCAACTAAAGCATCTAGAACTTTTTCTTCAGCAGCTTTTTGAGCTTGTGTGAAAACTTC
>CACBWE010000002.1 GCA_902542855.1 uncultured Pelagibacteraceae bacterium
CTGATTTATTAGGCAAAGAAAATAACAAAAAAGAAATTGTCTTAACAACTTTATCTGGCAAATTAAAATCAAATATTGTTGGAGAAAAAATGGTTTCAACAGAAATAGGTGTTGCAAAAACAAAATGGGATGAGATTCCATTGTCTAAAGAATTAAATACGAATAATTTAGGAATTAAAATTAACGACAAAAATAATAACGAATTTTCTGGCGGAACTGCTGTAAATGTTGGAAACCCACATGTAGTTTTTTTTGTTGATAATAACGAAAATTTTGAAATTGAAAAAATTGGACCAAAAATCGAAACCCACTCTCTATTTCCAGAAAAATGTAATGTGACTTTAGCAACTGTTATTAACAAAGAATTGATAAAAGTTAGAGTGTGGGAAAGAGGAGCTGGGCTTACAAAAGCTTGTGGAACTGCAGCTTGCGCAACAGCTTTTGCCGCAAAACAAAACGGACTGGTAAATGATAAAGTTAATATTGAATTTTCTACAGGTAGATTGACAATTTCAATTGATGAAAACAATAGTATTCATATGAAAGGACCAGTTTCAGATATTGAGGAGATAAATTTTAAAATTTAATGGGAATTTTTGAGAAATTTAAATCAGGTTTTAAAAAGAGTGCCTCAGCTTTTACAACGGGTTTAAGAGATATAGTTGTAAAAAAAGAGATTGATGACAAAACATTAGACAAAATTGAAGATTACTTAATTCAATCCGATGTTGGTATTGTTTCTGCTTCAGAAATAAGAGAAATAATTTCTCAAACAAAAATTGATCCTAGTAAAGATTTAACTGAAGAAATAAATAATATTTTAAAAAATTATATTATTTCAATAATGAAACCTTTAGAAAATATTGAATTCTTCAAAAAAAAAGAAAAATTAAATGCAACATTAATTTCAGGTGTTAATGGTGTTGGAAAAACAACTACTATTGGAAAAATAAGTAAAATATTAAAAGATAATGGAAATAAAGTAATGTTAGCTGCATCAGATACTTTTAGAGCAGCAGCCATAGAACAATTAGAAAGTTGGGCAAACAAAGTTGATGTTCAAATTATAAAATCATCTCAGGGTTCAGATCCTGCATCAGTTGCTTACAAAGCTATTGAAGAAGCATTAAACAATGATTTTAACCAAGTTTTAATTGATACAGCTGGAAGACTACAAAATAAAAAAAATTTGATGGAAGAATATAAAAAAATTGCAAACGTTACTAAAAAAATTGATCCTGACGCTCCACATGATGTTATTTTAGTTTTAGATGCAACTTCGGGGCAAAATGTTATTAATCAAGTTGAAGAATTTAATAAAATTATTCCAATAACTGGTCTTATTATGACAAAATTAGATGGCACAGCAAAAGGAGGTATTCTTCTAGCTGTTGCTAAGAAATATAAACTACCAATTATTGCTCTTGGATTAGGAGAAAAAGAAGATGATTTACAAATTTTTGAAGCTGAAAAATTTGCAGAGGCTTTCACTCAAATTAGTTAATTAATGTACTAGATATTAAAGGTTTATAAAAACTACATTTGTAGTGTTCTTTAAATTCATAATGTCCACAATTTTTAGCTATCGAAGAAATAATAAAATCAAATTTTCCATTTACAGGATAAAGCTCTAATTTTTTTTCAATAATATCAAATTTGAAATTAGCCTTTAAACTTTTTACAGCACTAATCATTACTAAAGTTTTATTATCTTTCAAAAGATAATACGCAAAGTCATCTGGAAAAACTGGAAAATCATATTCCTGCAAATAATATTTTGCAGTTTTTGGAAACCATTCATAGGAAATTAATGGCAAAGACTCTTTTGTTTTGTAATTGTAAATATAAAGATCCTTTGGAAAATCATTTATATAATTTGAATTTTCTCCTCGAGCTAAAACAGCTTTTTCACGGGTTTTGAAATATAATGCGAAGTTTTCATCGTGTGAATTCATTTGATCAATATGAAAAAGGCTGTCTACAGATGCTAAATTTTCTTTGGCATTTGATAAATTATTTAAAGAAAAAAGAACAATAAAAAATAAGAAAAAATTTTTCATAGATTAACTTAAAAAAAAAATTTGAATTATCTTTGTTTAGATTGTGGCTTAATTTAAACTATCAACAAACGATTTTAGGGCTAATACAAGTTTATCATCATATTCCATCATATGGTCGTCATATTTTGTAAAATATGAATATTTGGGTTCACTTGCTAAATTAAAAATTTTTTTACCCATCCAAAATGGAACTATTTGATCGGCCTCACCATGCATTACTAATACTGGGATATTAATATTTTTAATTTTTTTATTATTTTCATACTTATCTTTTAAAATTAAACCTACTGGGATATATGGATAAAAATTTTTCGCAGCTTCTATCATTGATGTAAAAGGTGTTTCTAAAATTAATCCTGCAAAATTTTTATTCTGAGAAATTTCAGTAGCAATTCCAGTTCCTAATGACTCTCCATAAATAATTATATCTTCTTCTTTCAGACCTTTTTCTTTTAGCCAGTTTATTGTGCTAGTACCATCTATGTAAAGGCCCTCCTCACTTGGTTTTCCTTTATTTCCACTAAACCCTCTCCATGCAATAATTAAAAAATTAACATCCATGTCTTTAAAATGATTTAATTTATGGACTCTGTTTTCAAGTGTCCCAGCATTTCCGTGAAAATAAACTATTGTTTTATAACTTTTTAAATTTTTATTATGAAACCAGCCTAAAAGATTAATATTATCTGATGTTTGGATACTTACTTTTTCAATTTTAACCTCTAAATTATCTTCAGAATAATTATTCTCATTTGGATGATACATCAAATTTCTTTGATAAAAAAAAAGAAAAATACAAATCAAAGTATAAATTGTAAATATAAAAAAAAATATATTTATTAATGTCATTTTTTTATTAATCATTATTTTTATTTAAATAAATGAAAAAAATATAACTTAATATACAAAGAATTAAAAAAATCGAAAAAGAAATTCTATAACTACTTAAAATATCAAATCCTTTTGAATTAAATAAGTCTATAAATAATCCAATTCCCCATTGCATAAAAAATGTCCCTGAATGAATAAATACATTGTAAGAAGTGAGTGATTTGCCTGCAAGACTTTGTGAAAAATTTAAAGCTATTGCTGGTTGTGTAAGAGAAATCACTATTGAAGTCATAATATATATTGCAAATAATAATGCTCCAGCCTTAGTCCCAAGGAATATTATCAGAAAAAAAACAAAGTAGCTTATGGGCAGTCCAAATTTAATTAATTTGATACTGCTTATGCCGTAATCAGAAAGTTTAGGCAAAATATAGCCCCATAAAAAGTATGATGCCAGCATGGTTACATTGATCCAAAATAACCCTGTAGCACTTTGAAATGGTGAATATCCAGTTATATTTAACATCCAAGGTCCAGCCCAAAGCGTTTGAATTGCTTGGATACCACCATAATTAATAAATGCTAATGGGACCATACTTATAAAAAACTTATTCTTCCAGATTTCAGCTAGGCCTTTTTTTTCTGCATCAATTTTAGAATTTTCTGTCTGCTCCCAATTAGGTGTAAATAAGAATATTAGAGTAATACTTATTAGGATCAGTATAGCTATTAATATAAAAATCCATCTCCAGCCTATGTAAGGTAATAAAATTTGAACAGGTAAAGTCGAAGAGACAAAGCCTATATTTGCTACCATTAACATCCAAGAATTTGCTCTCTGTTGATACTTTTCAGCAAACCAAACTCTGTAACCAGTCAGTGGTCCCATCATACAAGCACTCACACCAATACCGATAAAAATTCTAGAAACAAGTAATCCAGAGAAGCTTTTTGCTAATGCAAATGAAATCGTTCCAACTAATGCTATAATTAAAAAATATCCAACAACTTTTTTTGGCCCAAATTTATCCAAGAGTAGTCCTATTGGAACTTGCATTATTGAAAAACCTATAAAATAACCTCCTGCTAATAGCCCTAAATTTCCAGCTGTTAAATCGAATTCATATGTGAGGACAGGTGTTAATGTTGCTGTGATGGATCTTACCAAATTAGATAATAAAAAACCAAAGGCAAAAATACAGAATATGATAATGCTTTTATTTACTTTAGTAATCATTTATAAATTTTTGAGAATTAATCTGTACTATGAATAATCAGTCAACAAAAGATAAAGATGCACGCTCTTCAAATGCAATGGCTGCAACTTCACATCCTTTAGCTACAGAGGAAGCATTAAAAATACTCAAAATGGGTGGAAATGCTGTGGATGCTTCAGTTGCTGCTTCGATTGTTTTATCTGTAGTAGAGCCTAATGCAACGAGTATTGGTGGCGACTGTTTTGCAATAGTTAAAATGGAGAACAAGGATGCTGTGTCTTTTAATGGATCAGGTTTAGCGCCTGAAAAATTAAATTATAATTTTTTTAAGGATAAGAATATTGATAAAATTGGATTAACTAGTCCACATTCAGTCACAATTCCTGGTGCACTTAACGCTTGGGAAAAAATTCATAAGGAATTTGGTAAGCTAGATTTTGAACAATTATTTTTGGGTGCAATTGATATTGCAAAGAATGGTCATAGAGTTACAAAAGTTGTATCAAATGCTTGGAAAAATAGTTTGAATAAAATCAATGGTAATGAAAATTCAAAAAAAATTTTTTTGAAAGATGGTCGTACTTATCAAGAAAATGAATTAATGAAAAATATTGCTTTAGGAGAAACACTTGAAGCAATTAGCAAAAAAGGAAGTAAAGAATTTTATGAAGGAGAAATTGCAAAAGATATAATTGAAACTTTAAATGAATTAGGAGGTGTACATACTTTTGAGGATTTTTCAAAACAGAGTACAATAAGATCAGATACAATCAAATCTAATTATAAGGGTGATTTTATTCATCAATGCCCTCCCAATGGTCCTGGTGTTACTGTATTGATTATGATGAAATTATTAGAAAAACTAAATATTCAAAATTATAAATTAAATAGTATAGAAAGATTTCATCTTGAAGCAGAAGTTACAAAACAAGCTTATAAAGTAAAAGAAACTATTTTAGGCGATCCAAATTTTGTTAACTTTAATTTAGAAGAAATTTTAAGTGATAAAAATATTGAAGAAATTTTTAATAAAATTAATTTAAATTCATGCAGTGATGTTGGTGACTTAAATATTCCAGCTCATCCAGAAACGATATATCTAACAGTGGTAGATAAAGATTTAAATAGTGTATCAATTATCAATTCTGTTTGTTATGTATTTGGATCAGGTATTACTACAAATAAAAGTGGAATACTTTTACATAATAGGGGTACAAATTTCAGAGTAGAAAATGGACATCCAAACTGTATAGCAGGCTTAAAAAGACCGTTACATACTATTATTCCTGGTATGCTAATTGATAAAAACAACAAAGCAACTTTAAGTTATGGCGTTATGGGAGGCCAATATCAACCAGTAGGACAAGTTCATGTTTTAAATAATATGATTGATTTTGGAATGGGACCACAAAAAGCTTTGAGTTTTCCAAGAGCTTTTCATTTTAATAATATTTACAAACTAGAAAAAACTATTGATAAAGAAATTTTCCATGGACTCAAAGAAATAGGTCATAATGTAGAATATTTTGATGGTACACACGGTGGGGGCCAAGCAATAAAAATAAATAGAAGTGAAGGTGATCTCTTGGGTGGATCAGATCCTAGAAAAGATGGGTATGCTAAAGGATATTAATTCTCATCGAAAAATGATTGAAAAACAAATTCTAAAGAATTAAAAGTTTAAAGATATATCTCGGTGAACTGAGTTACATCTTGCAACAAATTTAGCTTGTTCTTTAGTTAACCTGCTTTGAAGTCTTAGTCCAATATTGTGTTTAATTACATCATTGTATTTAATTAATTCAGGTAATAAATTTTTATTAGCATCATCTCTCCATGAAACTTCTAAGTTGAAAAGATCAAAAGTTTCTGAACTGGTTTCAATTAACCTCTGCTCATCAATCTCATCATTATCGATGACAGAAATTAGATCATCAAGTTTATTTGCAAATTCATCTGTTCCAGAGATTTCTCCAAGATTTTCAAAAAGACTATCAATTATTGAAATGGATTTTTCAAAATTTTTATTATCAATAGTATTTCTTAATTCTTTTATTTCTGGCGAAAGTTCTTTTAATTTTTCATTATCATTTATAAACATTACTATTTGATCTAAAGTTTCATAAGCTTCATCAACGTTTTTTCTATATCTCTTGGTTCTTGTGTTTTTTGCTTTATGTAATATTTCAAACTCTCCATTTTTAGTTTTCCAGCTTTCAGGAATTTTATTTTGAAGTTCTTTAATTTCTAGCTCGTAATTCTCAATTTTTAATTCTAATTTATTTTTAGCTGATAAATTATCATCGTCTAAGTTTCTAATTTCAGCTTTTAACTTTTTTATTTTTTGGTCAATTTTTCTAACTTTTTTCTGAATTTTTCTTACATCGAAATGAAGATCTTTATAATCTTTTGTAAATAAATCATATTCTTGCTCAGTTTTTTGTAATTTTTTAACTATAGCAAAAGTTCCTAAAGCATTATCAAAATGCTCTTCAAAGATATCTAATTTATCAACTGGAAGATTTGCTGGAGTTAATTTCTGCATATTCTTAATTACATTTGTAATTTTTTGTTCTTCATTATTATAAATTGCAAATTTATATTCTTGTAAGCAATATTGAAGTTTTGGATTCATTGGTGGTGGAGCTACATTAGATGTTAAATATGTTCTCGCTGGTAAGTAATTAACCAATGAAGGATAGAAACCAACAATTCCAAGACCTATCAATTGTAAAATAATAAACGGAACAACTCCTTTCCAAATATTTAAAGTAGTGACAAGTTTTGAAGCTACTCCTTTTAAATAAAATAAAGCAAATCCAAATGGTGGAGTTAAAAATGAAGTTTGTAAATTTACCCCAATCATAACACCAAGCCAAATTGCACTTACATTCGCACCGGGTTCAGCTAATAATATAGGAGCAATAATAGGAACGACAACTACAGCTATTTCAATAAAATCAAGAAAGAAACCCAATAAAAAGATGACTATCATTACAACAACGAACTGAGTCCAAAACCCTCCTGGTAAATCTTGAAGAAAGTCTCTTACTAACTCTTCACCTCCAAATGCCCTAAATCCAGAGGTTAACATTGCTGCTCCGAGTAGAATTATAAATACCATTGAGGTAGTTACACAAGTTTCTACAACAACTTCTTTTAAAACATCATCTATTTTAAATGCTCTCCAAAAACTCCATACAACACTTGCTAAAAATGTAATTGTAAAAAATAATGCAATTAATATTGCGCCTAGATCTCTAGTGTCAACAGCTTTAATATTTAAGTTATAATTTTTAGATAAAAAATAAATTGGAATTAAAGATACGATTGCAATTATTATTGGATAGTATGCGTTCTTTTTACCCTGATGCAATCGATAGCCTGCCATCATTGTTGCACCAATAGCACCTATTGATCCAGCCTGATTTACTGTAGCAATACCCATAAGTATAGATCCTAAAACTGCAAAGATTAGAGCAAGTGGTGGAATAATTACTAAAATAACTTTGATCCAAAATTTAGAATCAAAATTTCCTTTAAATGGAACAGGAGGAGCTGCTTTTGGGTTTAATCTTGCATACACAAATATGTAAAGCATATACAATCCAACCAAAACTAATCCTGGTAATAATGCTCCTAAAAACATATCTCCAGCTGAAGTAGACCCTACTCTAAATTCTCCAGGCATATTAAATTCGCCAGTTAAAATTTTATAATCAGTCTGACGCATAGTATTTGCAACGTCAGCGGCACTTGCCAATTGATCAGCAATGATAATTAAGACAATTGAAGGAGGTATAATTTGACCAAGTGTACCAGAGGAACAAACAATTCCACTTGCTAATCTTTTGTCATATTTATTATTTAACATTGTGGGTAAAGAAATTAGTCCCATTGCTATTACTGTTGCTCCAACTATTCCGGTTGTCGCTGCAAGTAATGCACCTACAAAGATAACAGAAATACCAAGCCCTCCTGGAATTGGTCCAAATAGTTGTCCCATAGTAACTAAAAGGTCTTCTGCAATTTTTGATTTTTGCAACATTATCCCCATAAAGATAAACAATGGGATCGCAATTAAGGTGTCTGTTTCTACATCCCAATAATTACTCCTAAAATTAGTAATACCAGCAGTTAACCATTCTTTAGGCCCATCAACAGCAAAATAAGCACTGGGGTCTCCTGCAAATAAATAACCGAAAAAAGCAGCTAGTCCTATTGAAATTATCGCTGATCCAGGTAGTGCAAAAGCTACTGGAAAACCAGATGCCAAAGCTCCAATCATTATAATTACCAGTAAAGCTAAAAATAAATGTTCCATTATTTAATTATTTAAAAGTTTGTGACTACTACTCATAAAATAACTTGTGAATTGAGTTAACATACTTACTGCAAATACTGCTAAGTAAACTGCCATTAAATAAAGTAAATATAATCCATTCGAACCTTGCTGAGTAATTTCAAATGAAATTACTGGACCATTAATGATACTAGCTTTACCACCCATACCCAAAAATATAACTATCAAACATAAAGGAATGCCTAAAATGAGAGATCCAATTGCATTCGTCCATGCCTTCTTTCTCTCACTAAAATTAGCATACAAAACATCAACTCTTACATGACCTTCGTGAATTAATGCATATGCACTTGCAAAAAGATAAAGCGCAGCATACCAAAAACGAACAAGATCTCCTTGAAAAGCTTGTTCATATTGAAATATAAATCTTGATACAACTATCAAGAATTCACTTCCAACTACTAAAACTGCTAACCAAATAAATCCTACAGATCTTGTGAAATAACCAATTACAAAAGAAGCTATTATAAGTGGGAAATGTATATATGAAATTCTGAAAGCAGGTTTTACTAAATTAATTTTAACTTGTTCCCCAAAAATTGGCTCAACCAATTTTTCTACAACCATAAATGAGATTAAAAAATCTGCTACTCCAACAATTAACACTGCCCAGAATGAAGATCTAATAATGTATGCTGTTATTTTTTTTAGTATTTCTGAATCTGTTTGTAATGTTTGTTTTAAAGATTTTAAAACAAACATTATAACTCCTATAAAAGATAAAAAATAAAATAATAATTGAATATACGACAGACTCATCGCAAGTCCCTCTAAAGGTTCATTTAATTTTTTAAAACCAAATATTTCATAGTGAGAAAAAAGTTTTTTAACTCCTGGCCAATCAAACCAAACTGTTAAAACATTATTTATTAAAAAAATTAATGTTAATGTTAAGATAGAATAACTAAATATTCTTATTAAAATAGATAAGTTTTTTTTCTCAATCATATGACAAAACTTTTAATGATATATAAAAAGAGGGCCCATTTAAGGGCCCTCTAGTATTAATTAGAATTAAATTATACTCCTAATGCTCTATTTCTTTGAGAAATGTACGGTGAGTCAGACAAGTTTGTCCAAGCACCTATTTCTTTTCGTCCTTTAACAAAAGCAGCATGCACTTTCTGAGCAAGGGCACTATGTTGCTGAACTTCGTCAAAAACTTCTGCAGCACCTTTAGCAAAAGCGTCATAAACTTTATCGTTAAACTTCTCAAGTTTAACTCCATTTTCGTTTACTAAACGATCTAATGCTGCTCCATTTTTTGCATTATATTCTGCCATAGTGGTTGTATCAGCCCAATCACAAGCAGTTTTTATAATCAACTGATCTGACTTGGTTAGACTTGTGAACCAAGATTTATTTACGCCACAACATAGGGTTGATCCTGGTTCGTGCATTCCTGGATAGTAATAATACTTGGCTGCTTCATAAAACTTGAAAGCCTCATCATTCCAAGGTCCTACCCATTCCGTTGCATCAATTGCACCAGACACAAGGTTTTCATAGATTTGTCCACCTGGAAGTGAAATTGGAGAGCCACCAAGTTTTCCAAGTACTTGTCCTCCTAAACCAGGCATACGCATTTTTAAACCCTTGATATCATTAGCTGATCTAATTTTTTTATTGAACCAACCACCCATTTGCACTCCAGTGTTACCAGCAGCAAAACTTTGTGTTCCAAAATCATCAGTCAACTCATCCCACAACTCTTGTCCACCAGCAAATTTTAACCACGCATTCATTTCAGCATATGTGAAACCAAATGGAACGGCAGTAAAATATCCAAATGCAGGGTGTTTTTTAACCCAGTAATAATCAGCACCATGATACATTTGAGAATTTCCTGAAGCAACTTCATCAAACGAGTCAAATGCTTTTACCCTTTCATTAGCAGCATAATAAGTAACTTGAATTCTACCGTCACTCATATCACTCAATCTTTGAGCAAGTCTTTGTGCACCAGTTCCAAGGCCTGGAAAATCTCTTGGCCAAGTAGCCACCATAGAAGCTTCTATTCTCTCTTTGGCAACAGCTGGAGCAGATAAAGATGATGCTGCAACAGCAGCAACACCAGTTGCAGCTGCAGTTTTAAAGAACTTTCTTCTTGAAGGTGATCTAGAAACCTTCAATGATTTTTTTTCTTTAATCATTAGTATCTCCTCTTCTTTGTTAATTAACTGTATAGATTAAATTACAATTGGACGTTTAAGTCTAGACTAAAATTCCTATTAAAGAATATAATACAATCAGAGGTAGTAAATTTAGAAATTATTAAATTTATTTTTTGTCAAAAAAGGCTTCATATAACATCATCGATATCGCAAGTATCATCAATATATAAACTGGTAATACATCAAAGAAACCTATCATCATAGATCTAGTAAGCGTTGTTGCTAAACCTATAAGAAAAAAAATTGCAAAAGAAAGTCCTATTAGTGTTACAAGTTTATTCATTAAATTTCTCACTTTCCTTTTCAAGCCAACTGGACACTCCTAAGAAACGATTATCGTCATATTTCTCTCCAATAACTTGAATGCCTAATGGTAAATTATTTTCGCCTTGAAGTAAAGGAAGTGAAATACAAGGCGTTCCTAGGTAAGACCAAACTTTATTAAAATCAGCTGATCCAGTGCTTTTAAGACCCTTAAGAGCAACACCTGGGCTGGATGGTGATAAAACCCCGTGATAGTCCTCAAATACTTCTTTATAAGAATCATAGCTTCTTTTCATAAAATCTATTGCTTCAGCATATTCTCTTGCAGAATGTTTTCTTCCATTTGAAATTGCAGTTTGCATAATTTTTGAAAGTTTTGATTTATAATTTTTGTAATAATCACTAAAATTATTAGCTAGATCAGTTTCATAAATTATTTGATGATATTTGTGTATATCTTTAAAATAAGATGGAGTATCATGAACTTCAATATTTTTTTTAAATGACTTTATAAAATATTCAAAAGCTTCCTTAGATTTTTTATCAATTGCTTTCCAAAATTCAGTTTTATAAAATATGAACTTGGGTTCATATAAAGGACCTTTTTTTACAGCGTCGACCATATTATTTGAAGAATAATAAACAGTAGCAGGGTCATGGGAGTCTTTTTTAATTAACTCTTTAACTAAATAAGCTATGTCCTCGACTGTTTTTCCAAAAACTCCTAAATGGTCAAGTTTTTCGGAAGTCTTTAATACTCCATTTCTAGAAATCAAACCAAATGAAGGTTTGTATCCAACAACACCACAATAAGATGCTGGTCTAATTATTGAGCCACCAGTTTGTGATCCTATTGAAAGTGGAGCCATATAAGATGCGATAACTGCAGCAGAACCACTTGATGATCCTCCTGGTGTTCGTGAATAATCATGTGGGTTTTTTGTTTTGGAGGGATTTAAATATGCTAATTCTGTAGTAACTGTTTTACCCATCACAATAGCTCCTGAAGAAGTTAATAAATCAACTATTTCAGCATTCTGTGAATAAGATTTACCTTTTCGTATTGGAGTACCACATTCAGTTGGCATATCAAGAGTTCCAACAATATCTTTAACAGCTACAGGAATACCATGTAGTGGACCAATGGGTTTTCCAGATTTTTTGTAAGAATCTGACTCTTTGGCTTTTTCTAATAATAATTCTTTATCAAAAAAGGCCCATGCATTTATATCTTTTTCAAACTTATTAATTCTCTCAATATATGCTTCACATATTTCGACAGAAGTAATTTGAGAATTTGAAATTTTATTTATTAATTCTTGAACAGAAAAATTTACAATTTCATTCATCAAGTTAGTTAGCAAATAATTGATCAGGTAACCACAAAGCTATACCTGGAAATAAATACATTAAAACCATTCCAAAAATAACAATCGCTAAGAATGGCATGATGCCTTTAAATACCTCAATTAATTCAACATTTTTAGATTGTACACCTTTTAAGTAATAAGCCGACATGGCCATGGGGGGGGTTAAAAATGATGTTTGTAAATTTAAAGCAATTAACATTGCAAAAAAATAAGGGTTAACTCCAAAAAATTCTACTAAAGGTAAAAATATTGGAACAAATATAATTAATATTTCTGTCCACTCTAATGGCCAGCCTAATAAGAAAATTATAATTTGTGTAATGACTAAAAATTGCCAAGGTTGTATGTTCATTGATTTAAAAAAATGCTCAAATACTTCATGACCTCCTAAATATGAAAATACTGAAGCAAACGTCCAAGATCCAATAAACAACCACATAATCATTGCGGTAGTTTTTGCAGTAAGAAATACTGACTCTTTAAAATTTTTCCATTTTAGTGATTTATAAAAGAAAGATAAAACTAACGCTCCAAAAGCTCCAACACCTGCAGCTTCTGCTGGGGTAGCTAAGCCAGCAAGAATGCTTCCTAAAACTAATATGATTAATGAAAATAATGGTAAGAATGAAACCAAAACTTCTTTTAAAATTACTGATCTTGGTGGAATTTCTTCTTTAGGAGGCTTAGGTGCAACTGATGGATTAAAATAAGCCAAAATAATTGCATATAAAATATATAAACCTGCTAACATCAAACCAGGAAATATTGCTGCTGCAAATAATCTTAGTGGAGATAACTGAGCTATTACTGCATAAACAATAAGCATAATGCTAGGAGGAATTAAAATTCCTAAACATCCTCCAGCACATATTACTCCTGATGCAAATTTTTTATCATAACCAGCTTTGACCATTGCAGGCCAAGCAAGCAAACCCATTAAAGTCACAACTGCTCCAATTATACCCGTTGCTGTAGAAAATAAAGTGCAAGTAACTAGGGCAGCAACTGCCATTGATGCTGGAAGAGAATGAGATGCAAGTCTTATGGCATAAAATAATCTTGCAACTATGCCTGCTCTTTCAACTAAATATCCCATAAATAAAAACAAAGGTACGGCGGTGAGGACATGGTTATCCATCACGGAGTAGGTATTTGAAACAAATAAGTTAAATATCCTATTATCTAATAGATGATCCATTCTTGACGGATCAAAATATGCGTAATACCCAAATCCTAAACCCATTGCCATTAAAGTAAATGCAATAGGAAATCCGAGTAATACAGCAAACAGAAATATCACCATCATTAAAATAGCAATTTCTGGATTTGTTAAACTAAACAACATCTATTTTTTCTTCCTCTTTAGATTTTCTCATTAAAATTTTTTCAGTTTCTTCAGCACCGGCATCTCTCTCTGGCCAATGTCCTGTTCTAATACAAATAATTGCTCTAAATACTTCACTAATTCCTTGGAGTGTAAGAAGTATGCCTGATAAAGGTATTAATGATTTTGCCATATAAATTTGAATTTGTGCTGGACTATTCCAACTTGTTTCTTTCACCATCCATGCTTTAGCTGCATATTCATATCCATAAAATGCAAGTGCAATCACCCCTGGAAAAAAGAAGATGAAATATAATATTAAATCAATCCATCCTTGAACTTTAGTTGGGAACAATCTGTAAATAACATCTCCTCTAACATGAGCTTCTGTTGCTAAAGTGTAAGCTCCAGCCATCATAAATATCGCTCCATACATTTGTAAACTGAAATCAAAATTCCATAAAGTAGGAGCATTAAATGCGTAAGCCATGATAACCTCATAACATGTTCCTCCCATCAAAATTACTATGCACCATGAGAAGGCTTTACCCATTGAGGTACTAAGAGTATCTGCAAATTTTATATAAGAGTACATATTTAACTAACTTATCTTAATTTTCTTAATTAATTCAATTAAAAAAAAGGGGGCTAAAAAGCCCCCTTAATTTTTTATATATTTAAACCTTAGATTTTAACTTTCGCTAACGGACCAAACTCATTTTCATAAGCAAGTCTGTAGTTCGGCTGATTCATTAGTAAGTATTTCATTACTCTTTTCGCGTAAGCTTTTTGTGAATCAACAATCTTCTTAAAGAATGGATCTTTAGAAGAGAAATCACCTACAACTTTATCCCAACCTTTTAACTGCTCTGCTAAAATTGCATCTGAGGTTTGGTAAACGTTTACTTTATGCTCATTCATCAATTTAGATAAATCAGCTGAGTATCTTACCAAAGCTTTAAAGTAGTTAGCAGTATTTGCTGCATACGAAGCATTTTTTAATATTGCTTGGTTTGCAGGAGATAAGCTATTAAATGTTTTTTTGTTAATAGGTATTTCAAACATCTCCTGAGATTGGTGGAAAGATCCTAAGTGATAATGCTTAGAAACATCTTGCATACCAAATTGAGAGTCTGAAGTTGGGTTGTTAAACTCAGCAGCTTCAATCAAACCAGTTTTCATTGCAGGCTGAATTTCGCCACCTGGTAATTGTCTAACTACCATACCCATTGCAGTAAGAACGTTAGTTGCAAGACCAACTGTTCTATACTTCATACCTTTAACATCACTTACTTTAGTTACGTTCTTTTTGAACCAACCAAATGGTTGAGCTGGCATAGGCATCGCAAAAACACCAACATAGTCATACCCAACTTTTGCTAATGTTTCTTCATACAATGCTCTTCCACCACCTTCTTCCATCCAAGCCATTACTTCTTGAGATGATAGACCGTATGATGGGCCAGTTCCGAAAAGAGACGCGGCAGGATTTTTTCCATACCAATAAGCAGTAACCCAGTGTCCCATATCAAGAACACCATCACTTACAGCTTGTCCAATTTCTCCAGTTTTTACAACTGCCCCAACAGGCTGAAGATCAATTTTTAAACTTCCACCTGACATGTCTCCAACCATTTTGGCATAGTCTCCAGCCATTTCAAAAAAGATGTTAGCACCTGATGGCCATGCTGCTTGCATCTTTAATGTTTGCGGAGCACCAAAAGCAACATTTGGCATTGCTACAGCTGTTGCTGCGGCTGCACCAGTTGCTGCTGCGGCTTTGAAGAACTTTCTTCTTGAAGGAGTTTTAGAACCCTTCAATGATTTTTTATTTTTAATCATTTCTTCTCCTCTAGTTAATTAACTGAGGGAAAGTAAAACATAGTTTCATATTAGAGTCTTTCTAAAAAGATGCACAGATTGTCACTATTTAAAGCTAATTAAATTTTTTTACAATCCTGAGTAGAAATTTACTTAAATCAATTTGTTATTTTGGTACACACAACATTTTTCGGGAGGAAAATGTAATTTTACCTTATCATTAGCAATTTCAATCTCTCTATTGATTTTCGACTTTATTGTTAGTTGACCCATTCTTGTGGTTAATAGTTTGAAGTTTCCAAAGTCTTCTATTTTTTGAATATTAACTTCTACCAAATTCTCGCTTTCATCTTTTGCTACTTTTACAAATTCTGATCTAATTCCTAGTTTTATATTGTTATTTTTCAATTTTGATAAATTTGTATTTGTTTTTATTGTTGTGTCGTTAATTTTTACACTATTGTCTGTGTGTAATTGGGTTTCAAATAAATTCATTGCAGGAGAACCAATAAAATAGCCAACAAAAGTAGTTTTAGGTCTTTCAAATAAATCTTTGGGGAGCCCAACCTGAACTATTTCGCCTTGATCCATTACAATAATATTGTCAGCAAATGTCATCGCTTCATTTTGATCATGAGTAACATATACTAATGTTGTTTTATATTCTTCATTAATTTCTTTTAAATTTCTTCTCAATCTAAATTTTAAGTCTGGATCAATTACTGTTAATGGTTCATCCATTAATACAGCAGCTACATCTTCTCTCACTAATCCTCTTCCTAATGAAATGAGTTGTTTTTGATCTGCTGTGAGTTTCCTTGCGGGCATGTTAAGAAATGAAGAAAGATTTAATGTTTCAGATACAGATTGAACTCTCTCCTCAATTTTATTCTTTTCAAAATCTCGACACTTTAACGGGAACGCTAAATTATCATATACTGACATTGTGTTGTAAATTACCGGAAACTGAAATACTTGCGAAATATTTCTAGTTTCAGTTTTTTGGTTAGTTACATCTTCATTATCAAACAGTATCCTGCCTTGAGTAGGCTTTATTAAGCCTGATACAATATTTAACATAGTTGTTTTTCCACAACCAGATGGTCCAAGTATTGCGTAACGTTTACCATTTTCCCATGTCATCGAAAATGGATTTAGAGCATAAGTAGGTTCTAAATCTTTTGGATTATAAGTATGTGAGATATTTGATAGATCTATTTTAGCCATTCTTAATCCTGTATGGTGATGAGATTAATTTTCCATCTTCTGCAAAAACATAAAATTTATCAGAATTGAACTCAACTTTTACTTTTTCATGAATTTTAAAATTCATAACTTCTTCGATCAATGCAATAACTTTTGTACTTCCTCTTTTTAAATGTAATAATGTTTCTGACCCACTTATTTCTGCTAACTCTATTTCAAATTCCTCACCACTGTCATCAAGCTTAATTTCTGAAGATCTAATTCCAAAATTATAATTTTTATTATCTAATTGAGATAAATGTTTTGGTAGTTTGATGTTGATATTTTCGAAAGTAATTTTACCATCAATTTTTAAGCCATTTATAATATTCATCGGAGGATCATTTGAAATTTCAGCTACTTTGAGGTTAATTGGATTTTCAAAAATATCTTTAGCTGGACCTGTTTGTAAAACTTTACCCTCATCAAGTACAATTACCTCTCCATTTAATTCCATAACTTCTTGTGGGTCAGTGGTTGAGTAAATTAAAATAGTCTCATTAGCCAATCCCTCATTAAATATGGTTTTAAATTCCTCTCTAAGTTGTTCACGAAGTTTATAATCAAGGTTAACAAGAGGTTCGTCTAATAATAAGATTTTTGCTTTTTTCGCGAGTGATCTTGCTAATGCTACCCTTTGTTGCTGTCCACCAGACAATTCTTGGATTTTTCTATTTTCAAAACCTACTAAACCAACCGTTTTTAAAGCATCGTCAACGTTCTTTTTTATATCTTCCTCATTTAATTTTCTCTGTTTTAGTGGAAATGAAATATTTTCATAAACACTCAAATGAGGGTAATTTATAAATTGCTGATAAACCATAGCAACATTTCTTTCCCATACTGGCACTTTGCTAAAATTTTTATCTTCAAAATTTATATTTCCACTATCCGGATTTAATAAACCAGCTATTGTCTTTAATAGTGTTGTTTTGCCAGACAATGTACGTCCAAGAATAGTATAAAGTCTCCCTTTTTCGAAATTAAAAGAAACATCATTAAGATGGTACTGATCATCAGGTTTGTAAGTTAAATTTTTTGCAACCAGATTCATTATTTTAAGGCTCCTGATAAATTTCCTTTAGACAAATATCTTTCAACAACAAAAGCGACTATTATAAGTGGAGCCACAGATATTAAGGCAGATGCAGATAAACTCCACCAAGGCGTAATAGAAGAATTTAGAGCTACCACTTTGACTGGTAATAATTGCACTTCAGTAAAAGTTAAAATAAAAGCAAAAAAGAAGTCAATCCAACCAAATATTATACAAAACATACCAGCAACAATTAACCCAGGGATGGAGTTTGGTAAAACTACTTTATAAAAGGCTTGATAAGGATTACATCCATCAATAAGTGCAGTTTCATCTAACTCTTTTGGAACTCGGTTAAAAAAATCTACCATGATCCAAACTGCAATAGGCATTAAAAGAACTATATAAACTACTACTAGTCCTATCAAACTATCTAATAATCCTATTGTGCTTAAAAATATAAAGAAGGGAATTGATAAAACAATGGGCGGCATTATTCTTTGCGATATAAAGAAGAAAGTAATATCGTTATTTCTGACAAAACCAGCTTTAAAAGTAAATCTTGATAAAGCATAAGCTGCCAAAGTTCCTAAAACTATGCTTATTAAACTTGCTGTACATGTTACAAAAAGACTATTAAAGTAAGGTTCAACAATATCCACCCCACCTCTTGCAGGTGATTTAACTAATACACGCCATCCTTCAAGTGTTGGTTCAAAATCTAACCAGGGAATGTAAGTAACCTTACTGTTTACTGACTGGAAATCTTTAAAAGAAGTAGAGATAGCCCACAGAAAAGGAGCTACAATAAAAACTGTCCAAAGAATAATAAAAGTATATTTTAAAAATTTGTATAGTTTTTCCATTATTCTTTAATCATTAATTTTGTTAAAACCTTTGCAATGATCGTTAAACTTATGATCATTATAACTAAATACGTAAAAGAAAGAGTTGCAGCGTAACCCATTTGAAACTCCCTTAAGCCTTTAATATAAATATAAAAACTTGAAGTTTCTGTTGCTGTACCTGGTCCTCCAGAAGTTAATACAAAAACTGTATCCATTATCTTTGAAGCCTCAATTAATCTAATAATAATTGCCCCTATTGATATCGGCGCCATAAGTGGGAAGGTAACATATACAAACTTTCTAAAAGGACTTGCGCCATCTATTGCAGCGGCTAAAAAAGGTTCTTTTGGAAGAGACAATAAACCTGCAAGTAACAATAAAAACATAAATGGGGTCCACTGCCAAACTTCAACAATAATTACAGTAAATTTAGCAATAACTGGATCACTGAGCCATAAAATAGGCTTTACTCCTAAGTTTCCCAAAAGATCATTTACAGGACCAAGAGACTCATGAAAAAAAGTTCTCCAAATTACTGTCATAATTACAGGAGTAGTCATCATAGGAATCAAGAAAATGACTCTGAAGAATCTTTTAAATTTAATTTCTCTCCACACTATAAGTGCTAATGCAAAACCAATAATGTATTGAAGAATAACTGTAGTAACTGATAAAAAACTAAGTCTAAAAAAAGACTCCCAAAATCTAGGGTCATCAGTAAAAAGTCTAATATAATTTGTAATTCCTATAAAATTCATTTCAGGTGTATAACTATTCCAGCCTGATAAACTTAATCTGATAGTAAAAATAATTGGAAAAATCAGTATTCCTATAAGCACAAATAAGCCAGGAAATAAAAAAACATACTTGTGCTTAAAATTCATAATTGCAATTTTTGGATTTTGTTAGTTGTGGCCGTCGTTATGACGGCCACAAAGTATTTTTTAAAGCTTGTTATCTTCCATTGCTACACCAACAGAGTAAGCTTTTCTTACATTATCTTTTCCTACTCTATTAAGTATATCTTCCCACTGCTTAGCAGCTTCGTCTAAGGCAGCTTGTGGTGATAACTGTCCAGCTAAAGCTTTTGCTGCAGCTGTAGCTAATGCAGCGTTAAACTCAAATGTACCCGGAACTCTTAAAGGAAAAACTCTATTTTTACTTTCCTCCATTTGAGCTAAGGTATCAACATATGATTGAGCAATATCTTTATCCCAACCAATTTGAGTCCAAACATCCGCTTTAAAGTCATCATTTCTAAATGGGTTAACTCCGAAACGACCAATACCTATGTCGGCTTGGTGATTTGCTTCGTTTGCAAAGAAACATAAGTAATCAAAAGCCATTTCTTTTTCTTTACTTTTCTTAGCAACGCCAACTGCCCATCCCCACACGAAGAAAGGAGCTTGGTTAAATCCTTCATCCCAAGAGTTAGTTGTTCTATTCCAAACTTTCATTGCGCCTGGTAATTGAGCGGCACCAACTTTATTGTTTATTGGGCTATCAGGTTGCATAGCAGCAACAAATGCATCATCCCATGAAAAACTAAACAAAGTTTGTCCTCCACCAAATGATCCAATTTCATCACCTAGACCAAAGTTTATTCCTCCTGGAGGAACATATTTAGTAGCTGCAACCCAGTCGGTTAAAGCTTCCACAAAACCTGGATTATTAATTAATGGTTTCATAGTTTTTAAATCAAAGAAAAAACCACCTGGAGTTTTAGGATTTTTTGAATAAGCGGCAGATCTTGAATAAAAAGCTGCATACATCAAGTCATCTTTTTTCATAACCTCTGCAGATCCATATTCTTTTTCGCCATCACCATCCCAATCCCAACCATTAAAGTATGCAGCCATTTCTCCATACTCTTTCCATGTTTGCGGGACTCTTAACTCTTTACCAGTATCAGCTTTGTATTTTTTTTGATACTTAGGATTGTCAATTACGTCTTTTCTGTATTTTAAATAGTGTCTGTCACCATCAACTGGAAACTGATACATAACACCATCCCAAGATGCTATACCAATGTGAGATGGAGTAACGTCTTGCATTTGTTTCATCTCAACATATTTTTTTGGAACTGGCTCTAAGTATCTTTTCCAATCATTAATAAAGTTTGAAAATCCAAAAACTATATCATATGGAGCTTGACCTGCTTGAAATGGAACCATAGCTTTTGCATACAAATCACCAGCAGGTGTATGTGTTACATCAACTTTTGCTCCTGTAAGTTTAGCAAATTGCTCAGCATGTAAAGCAGTTGGTTCTCCCATAACTGGAACAGCATGTGTATTTATTTTAAGTGTCTTACCTTTGTAATTTTTCTTAGACATAGACTCGTAAGAACACTCACCTGGAATATCTCCAGTAGCCTTGATATGTGGAAACTGATCGCTCCACTTATCTGCATACGCGACTGGACTAAATACCAACAAAGCTGATATAAGAGCAGTTACGCAAGTTTTTATTGTCTTCATCTTCCTTTCCTCTCTTTTGTTATTTATGGAACTAACACTGCACGACCTTTGACTTTTCCATCATTAAGATCATGTAGCGCTTTGTTAGCATCGTCTAATTTATATTCTTGCATTGACAACTTAACCTTTCCTCTGTCAGCTAACTCCATCAATTCATATAATTCAGACCACGTTCCTACTAAATTTCCAATTATGTTTCTTTCAGATATAATTACATCAACAGCGAGTATTTTTATTTCCTCACCATAACCAACTATGTAAAAGAAACCACCGTTAGCGGTCATATTAAGACCCATTGATGTTGAACCTTTTTCTCCTACAAAATCTATAACAGCTTCTGCACCAACACCTTTTGTTATTTCCTTAACTTTTTCAACCTCGTTTCCATCAATAATTACTCCATGATCTCCTCCAAGTTCCATTGCATGTTTTAAAGCTTTTTCAGATTTTTCAACGATAATAATATCTGCTGCACACATTGCTTTTAAACATTGAATTGCGATATGACCTAAACCTCCAGCACCTATCACCACACAACTTTGACCAGGAAGTAAGTGTCTTGTCGCCTTTTTAACAACTCTATAGGCTGTTAAGCCTGCATCAGAAAAAGGAGCCACGTCTTTGGGAGCTAAGACTTTTGGCAATTTAATTAAGTTTCTAACACTTGTTTTTAAAAGTTCTGAATATCCACCTTCTTTAATACTTAATCCCGGAAATGCACCTGCTGCTGCATGCATATCATTACCTCTTCTACAATCTAAACATGTTCCATCTGTTCCTGAAATTAAAGGGTGCAAAATTACTGGATCCCCTTTTTTAAATTCTGTTACATCTTTTCCCACATCTTCTATCCAGCCTGCATTTTCATGACCCATAACGCAAGGGAGTAATTTTCCATCCGGGTCTTGAATATGTTTCCACACACCTTCTATAATATGTAAATCAGTTCTACAAACACCTGCAGCTCCAATTTTAACAATTACATCGCTGGCTTTCTCTATTTTTGGATTTGGTAACTCTTCACCTGTGACCCAAACTTTTTCTTTCATCTCTGGGTCATACTTATGTAAAACCTGTGCTTTCATAGTTTACTCTCCCATTAAATTTAAAACATCATTAAAAAATTAATCGGATCAGGAGTCAATGCCACTTTTAAACTTTCAAATATTTAATAAATTCAACTCAAAGTAGAAGAGATCCATTTAAAAACTATATTTTAGAGGTGCTAGAAACAATACTGCTGGCGCAATTTCTTCAATATCTGCGTATCTTTTAAGAGGAATGGCCTTCAATAAATTTAATTAATCAATTGGATAATCCCAAGCGCTGCCACCTATAACTTTAGAAATCGCTGAAAAATCTTTAGTATCATTTCCTTCTTTGCAAAATTGGTCATAAATTTCAAGAGCCATTTTTCCTAATGGTGTTTCAGCATTTACGCTTTTCGCACAATCATTTGCAAGTTTAAGATCTTTATTCATCATTCCTGCAGAAAAACCTGGACGATAATTATTATTTGAAGGCGTGCCATCGATTAAACCAGGTAAAGGTGGATAAACAGAAATCGGCCAACTGTTACCTGATGCATTTTTCATAATTTCATGAACTTTTTTAATATCTATATTTAACCTTTTTGCTAACATTAGCGACTCTGAAGCAGCAATCATTGCAATACCTAGAGCCATATTGTTACAAATTTTGGCACCATTCCCACTACCTAAATCACCTGCATGAAATATATTTTTTCCCATGATTTTTAATAAAGGAAGCGCTTTTTTAAATGCTTCTTTTGATCCACCAACCATTATATTTAAAGTTGCTTTTTGTGCTCCCATTACTCCACCACTAACTGGTGCATCAATCATTTCAATTCCATTTTCAGAAGCTTTTTTTCCAATTTCAATAGAAGTTTGAATATCAATTGTTGAGCAATCAATTAACAAACAGTTTTTTGAAACTTTATTTATTATTCCGCTTTCTCCTAAATAAACATCCTTTGAATGTTTACCTTCTGGAAGCATGGTTATCACTGTTTCAACATCAGCTGTATTTAAATCATTTAAATTTTCAATTGTTTCAAGATTTTTATATCTTGCAATTTCCAGCATTTTTTTCGAGACATCAAAAACTTTGACTGATTTACCTGCCTTCATTAAATTTTCAGCCATTGGACAACCCATGTTGCCAACGCCAATGAAAGCAATCGATTGAGACATTTTAATTTACTTTATTTTTACAATTTCCAGTTTTGAAGAACTCATCAAGATTATCTATTGCTAAATTTGCCATAGCAGTACGAGTATCTTTAGTTGCACTACCTAGGTGTGGAAGTATAAATGCACTTTTGTGATTTAGATAACCTGGATTTAAATTAGGTTCATTTTTATATACATCTAATCCTACTGCATAAACTTTTCTTCTTTCTAAAGCATCTATCATAGCTTCGTCATCAACAATATCCCCTCTAGCAACGTTTGTAACAATCGCACCTTTAGGTAAATATTCTATTGTCTCTTTATTAATCATATCAATCGTTTCTTTAGAAGCTGGACAACAAATCGACAAAACATCTGAAACTGACAATAAGCCTTTTAAGGTATCATGATACGTTGCACCTTGTTCTTTATCTTCGTTTAGTTTTGATCGATTGTGATAATGAATAATCATTCCTAAAGACTTTGCAACTTTAGCAATTTTTTGGCCAATTCTTCCCATTCCTAAAATACCTAACCTTGAGCCAGTCAATTGTTTACCAATAAGGTAATCAGCTGACCACTTCCATCCTCCCTGTCTTGCGCTTTCAATTCCTTCAGAGGCTCTTCTACAAGCTCCAAGTATTAGGAGAATACCAATTTCTGCTGTTGCATCTGTTAAAACATCAGGTGTATTTGTAACAGCTATTTTTCTTTTTTTTGCTGCTTCTAAATCTATATTTCCGAATCCGACTGCAAAATTTGAAATTATTTTTACACTCTCGGGTAATTTATTAATTGTTTCCGCGTCCATTTTATCTGTTAATGAAGTTAAAATTCCATCACATCCTTGACTCATTTCAACTACCTTGTTTTGAGAATATAACTCATCGTTGTCATTAAAATTTGCTTTAAAAATTTTTGATGCTTTTTCTTCACAAGATCTTAATAACCTTCTAGTAATAAGGATTTTTTTCATGTTGAGGATCAGTTTAAATCAAAAATTTTTCCAGGATTCATTATGTTGTTCGGATCTAATGTTTTTTTAATCGATTTCATAACTGGAATACTGTCAGGATGCTGTTCAAGTAAATATTCTTTTTTGTGAAGCCCAACTCCGTGTTCCCCAGTTATAGTACCTTCAAGTTCTAAAGCTTTTCTAATTAGAGTTCCGTTAAATGCTCTTAATTGTTTGTACATTTCTTTTTTTGCAGGATCGTAAGGTAATACCACATGGAAATTCCCATCTCCCATATGACCTACCATTGGAGCTCTTACCCCAAATTCTTTTGCTTTTTCCTCTGCAAATTTTACACATTCAGTTATTTTTGAAATTGGAACACATACATCTGTTGAATAAACTCTTCCATTATTATTTAGGGCTTTAACAGAATAATAAACGTCCCATCTTGCCTGCCAAAGTTTATTTCTGTCTTCTAGGTCTTTAGCCCATTTAAATGAACTACCATTATTATCCTTTGATAGTTCCTCAACAATTTTAATATTTTCTTTGTTCGATAACTCAGATCCATGAAATTCAAAAAATAAGGTCGGTACCGGTTCAATGTCTTTTAATTTAGAATAATTAATAGAGATACCCATCTGATCTGCGTTGAGCATTTCAATTCTTGCAATTGGTACACCATATTGAATAACCTGTTGAGCAGTCGTTACTGCATCTTCTAAGCAAGGGAAATGACATACTGCACTCATTATACTTTCGGGTATAGGAGATAGTCTTAAGTGAACTTCAGTAATAATACCTAGCGTTCCTTCTGATCCGACAAATAGATTGGTTAAATTATAACCTGCAGAAGTTTTTTTAGTTCTGCCACCTGTGTTTATAATGTCTCCATTTGGTAATACTACGGTTAGACCAGAAATAACTGTTTTCATGGTCCCATATTTTACTGCCATAGTTCCTGAGGCGGAAGTGGATGCCATACCTCCTAAAGCAGCGTTTGCTCCTGGGTCTATAGGGAAAAAAACACCATCTTCTCTAAGATGTTCATTCAGTTGTTCTCTTGTTACGCACGCCTGAACTCTGCAATCAAAATCTTCAGTATTTACACTTAAAATTTTATTCATTTTTTCTAGACAAATAGTTATTCCATTTTCATTTCCTACAACATTGCCCTCTAAAGATGTACCTGTTCCATATGGAACTACTGGAACTTTATGCTCGTTACAAAGTTTTAGTATTTTTGACACCTCTTCATTAGTTTCTGGAAAAACTACCGCTTTTGATAAAATTGGATCGTAAGTATCCTCGCCTCTCGCATAATTACCACGAGCGGACTCTGACGTTGAATATCTACTGTTTAATAGACTTTTTAATTCTGTTTCAACTTGTTGGTTCATAAATCTTAATATTATTAAAAAAAATAAAAAAATACAGCTTATTTAGAAAGCATCTTGCCTATATTTTCTAATGCCTGCTGTATATTATCTCTAGATGCAGCAAAACTAAATCTTACATAATCTTGGCAAGTTTTACCAAAAGCTGTGCCTGGGACAATCGCAACTCCAGCTTCATGCATAGCTTTTTTGCAAAATTCAGAACCATTCATGCCTGTTCCTATTACTTTTGGAAATGCGTAAAATGCTCCACCAGGTAAACTACACTCTATTCCAGGTAAATCATTTAATCCTTTATGTATTAAATTTCTTCTCAAAGTAAATTTATCTAGCATGTCTTTAATCGAGTCATCTGGGCCATCTAAAGCTGCTATACCTGCAAATTGAGCAGCAGCATTTACACAAGATACACTATTTATTAATAATTTATTAACATGTGGGATCATTTCTTTAGGCCAATAACTCCATCCTAACCTCCAACCAGTCATCGAATATGCTTTACTCCATCCCTCTAAAACTATTAACCTTTCTTTTAAAGCTTCATAATGAAAAAATGATGGCATTTCTTTGTAATCAAAAATTTGTCTACTATAAATTTCATCACTTAAAATAGTAACATGTGGATGTTTTTCTAATTCTTTAGCAAAATAATCGATTACAGGTTTTTCAACAAAACTACCTGTTGGATTGTTTGGATTAATTAAAATTAACAATCTAGTTTTATCAGTAATTAAAGATAATATTTTATCTGGGTCAAATTTAAGATCTTTATCTTCAGTAAGGTCATATGGAACAGGTGTAGAACCAGTATAATTGATCATTGATTCATAAATTGGAAATGCAGGTGTAGGATGAATTATTTCTGCTCCTGGTTCACCAAAACATTGTATGGCATAACTCATAGTTGGTTTTCCACCAGGCATTATTAAAATTCTTTCAGGATCAATATTGGTGTTATATTGTTTTTTTATCCATCTTGTAACAGCCTCTCTACATTCTGGTATTCCATTAGACATTACGTATCCATGATGTCCATCATCTAATGCTTTTTTCGCAGCTTCAACTACATGCTTAGGTGTTTTAAAGTCTGGTTGACCTAGTCCTAAATGAATCATAGGATGTCCTTTTGCCTCTAATGCTTTAGCCTCCGCTAAGACACTAAACGCTGACTCAGTTCCTAAATTTTCTAAATTTTTTGCAAGTATCATAATTTTAAAATCGAAAATTAAACGAAAAGTTGACTAATGTCTATTCAAGATTTTTAAATAACTTGTTTTAGGTTTGTTCAATAATCCTTACAATTACTTATTGATTAATTACGGTAGATTATTTTTGACGCATCTAAATCTTTAATTTTTTTGCATCCCATTAAAATCATATTCCTTCTAATTTCTTTTTGCATGTTATCCAATAACCTTTCAACTCCTTTTTGTCCACCAGCACCTAAACTAAAAAGGAATGCTTTTCCAAAACTACATGCTGTTGCACCTGCGGCTAACGCTTTTAGCACATGCGTTCCTCTTCTTACTCCGCCATCTAAAATTATTTCTAGTTTATCACCAACCGCATCTGAAATTGCTTTTACTTGATCGAAAGGAGATCTAGATCCATCTAACTGTCTTCCTCCATGGTTCGAAATCATTATTGAGGTACAACCAATATCAATTGCTTTCTTGGCATCTTCAACAGACATAACTCCTTTTAGTGCCATTGGTTTGTTCCATTTTTTTATACAATACTCAGCATCTTTCCAGTTCATCGCAGGATCATACTGTTCATTTATATAATCCATTACTGATTTAGCAATATTTGTACCTTTATCAGTTTTATTTTTTATGTTTGCCAACTCAAATTTTTTATTTGTAAAATATTTAAAAACCCAACCTGGCCTCATAGCAAAACTTAATAAACTATCCAAAGTAAATTTCGGTGGCGTTGTAAATCCAGTTCTATGATCTCGTTCTCTATTACCTGCTACGAGTGTATCTACCGTGATACACATGCCGTCAAAATTTGCCCTTGTACATCTCTCAATTAAATCATCTGTAATTGATTTATCTTTATGAATATAAAGCTGAAAAAGTTTTGGACCACTTGAAATATTTGCTACTTCCTCAATTGAAAATGATGCCATAGTTGACATGCTATAAATAGTATCAAACTTTTCAGCAGCCCTAGCAGATGCTTTGTCACCTTCAGGATCATACAAACTTTGCATTGCTGTTGGTGATAAAAATAATGGCATGCTTATTTTTCTTCCAAAAACTGTAGTTGATAAATCTGGCTCTCCAACACTGTTAAGAATACTTGGAACTAAATCACAATCATTAAACGCCTCAGTATTTCTATTTAGCGTAACCTCGTCATCTGCACCACCATCAATGTAATGAAAGATAGGAGCTGGTAATTTTTTCTTTGCTAATTTTCTAAAGTCTTCAAAGTTATAACAATCACTTATTTTCATGATTATTATTTTCTGAATCTTAAATTACTTCTATTTAAATCACTAATTTTAGTACAACCCATTAACTTCATGTCTCTTACTAGCTCAGATTTATACTTCTCTAAAGCTCTTTCCACACCTGCTTGTCCAGCTGCTGCTAAAGCATATAAATATAGTCTACCACCAGAACATGCTTTTGCACCTAATGATAATGCTTTAAGCATATGAGTTCCTCTATGAATTCCTCCCTCACAGATTACATCCAGCTTGTCACCAACTGCATCAACAATTTCAGCAAGTTGATCAAATGGTGATCTTGATCCATCAAGTTGTCTTCCTCCATGGTTTGAAACCATTATTCCTGTGCATCCAATATCTACAGCTCTCTTAGCATCTTCAACACTCATAATTCCTTTTAAAGCAAAATGACCTCCCCATTTAGAGCAAAGTTGTTCAGCATCTTTCCAGTTCATTGATTGATCCAGCATTGTAGAGAAGTAATTTCCAATTGAAGAATTTGTGCTTGTACCCTCTTTTACAAAATCTTGAAGATGAGGTAATTCGAACTTACCTTTTGTTAAATAATTTATCCCCCACATTGGCTTTGTTGCAAAACTAAATAAACTTGATAGTGTTAGTTTTGGTGGTGAAGTAAATCCTGTCCTCAAATCTCTTTCCCTATTTCCTCCTGTAATCGTATCAACCGTTAGAGCCATGACATCAAAATTAGCTGCTTTTGCTCTTTCCAAACACGAATCGTTTAGTCCTCTATCTTTATGAAAATAAAACTGAAACATTTTTGGCGTATCAATAAGTGAGGAAATTTCCTCAACACTTACTGTTGCTAATGCCGATACCCCAAACATAGTATTATATTTCTTAGCAGCTTTACCTACGGCTCTTTCACCATCGTAATGAAATAATCTTTGTAGAGCAGTAGGTGATAAATAAAAAGGTAAATCTAATTTCTTTCCAAATATTGTAGTGGATAAATCAACATTCTCTACACCTCTTAGAACATTTGGCACTAAATCAACATCATCAAATGCACTTGTATTTCTAGCGTAAGTAATTTCATCATCTGCAGCACCGTCAATGTAATGAAATATTGGCGATGGTAATTTCTTCTTTGCTAACTTTCTAAAATCACTAAAGTTATGGCAATCTTTTAAGTTCATAATCGTTATTTCTAGAAGTTTTTAAAGAAATTAAACATATAACTATTTGCCCCAGGATTTTTATCTCCTAAGCTTGCATTGGATATATGATTATAAGAAAAACCTAATTCACTTGTTTTTGATAAATCAAGTGAAATTTGCAACTCACTTTTAAATTCAATTAAATGACCTAAGTCTTTACCATCACCCTCATGGTATATTCCTGGAGTGAAGCTTGGAGTAAGATTTAAAACTCCCAATTTATATTGAGCTTGAACACCTGTATAAATATATCCTGCATTATCTCCTGTAATTAAGAATCCAGTTATAGGAGAAAGATTTCCTAAAAAAGTATCTCTATTTAAATTTTCATTTTGATGTTGAAAACCAATTAAAGTTGATTTTTTTCCATCATCACTAAAATCAAACATTCCTGTGTAAACACTGAATTCTGTATTTTGATCTTTTAAAAATTTTTCCTCCGCAATGGAAGAAAATGCGAATGTGATCATTAACAGATTGATTAAAAATTTTTTCAAATTCATCACTAATTAATTTATTTTTTAACTATAAAGCTTTTATAGATTATTGCACCTCCGATTAAAAATATCAATATCGGCAATAACCAAAGAATATATGTATTTTTATTTAAACCAGGATCGTAAAGTATCCATTCTCCATATTTAGTTCTAAAAAATTCATAAATTTGATCTTCAGAGAGACCCTCTTGAAGCTTTTTATCAACTACAATTTTTAAACTGTTTGCAAATTCAGAGTCTGAATCATAAACAGATTGACCTTGACATATAAGACATCTTAAATTTTTGGTTATTTTATTTCTTTTATCGTCCTCCTCAGCATCAACACTACTTAAAGGGAATAATATTATAACAATTAAAAAAAATTTTAGAAATTTCATTTTATCAATAGATTAATTTCATCAACTAATTCTTGGTTAAGAGGTCCAATATATTTTTTAATAATTTTATTATTATAAATTAAAAATGATTCAGGAACCCCATATGCTCCCCACTCAATTGCAATTATACCATCTAAATCGATAAAGATTTCTTTGTAAGGGTTTCCTAGTTCTTTTAAAAAATTTTCTGCATTTTTTAAATTATCTTTATAATTCATCCCAATAATATTTAATTTATTCTCTAAATTTAAATTCATCAAAAGAGGATGCTCCTGTCGACATGGTACACACCAAGATGACCAAACATTTAATAAATAAACCTTATCTAACTCAAAGATACTTGATGATTTCACATTTTCTCCAGAAAAAAATTCTTTGGTATTAAATACTGGTATCTCTTTTTTTGTATTAACATCTGGAGTGTATATTTTTGATTCTTCTAAACCTTTGTAAAAAATAAGAAATATTATTCCAAAAATAATAATAACTGAAAAAGGTAATATTTTATTTTTCATGATCTTTTTTGTAAAAAGCTAACAATGCCAGCAAAAGATATTAAAATTACTGATAACCAGATCCATAACATAAATGGTTTAACTTGGTATCTTACGTTGAAAAAATCTTGATTTTGAACCAGATTAATTACAATAAATTTATCTGACATAAGTGTTGTTTTAATGTCAGCTTCACTTGTGGCAATGACAGGTTGATTATAAATTCTCAGCTCTGGTGAAAATTTATCCTCTTCACCATTTAAATTACTTATAGAAAAATTAGCAATAATAGCATTATAATTTTTTTCTTTTTTCTGATCAACACTCTCAAAAACTATCTTAGTTTTCGAATTTTCAAAAGTTTCACCAACCTTGAGATTTGTTATAATTTCGCTTGCAAATATATTGTTAAACAAGATACTTAGGATCAATAAACTAAATCCAAAATGAGCAATATTTTGTGAAATATTTTTATATTTTTTTACAAAAAAATCTCGCAAGGTAATAAAGAATAAATAAAGCGCACTCGATATCAAAATTGTATTTATTAAAATATTTTGATTAAAATTTTTTAATACTAAAAATGCTATTAAAATTGAGATAATTAAAAAAGAAATTAAATAAATCTTATCTTCTAGTTGAGATTTGATCCATTTTAATTTTGGACCAATCGCCATCATAAATAAAAATGGAATTAAAAATGGAATTATCAATTTATGATAAAATGGTGGTCCGACAGATATTTTTTGAGAAGAAATTACATCTAAAAAAATTGGATAAACGGTACCTATTAATACAACAGATAAAAAATACATCATGAACCAGTTATTAATTAATATTGAAGTTTCTTTGCTCAACCAAAAAAAACTATAAGATTTTCTGTCATTATCTTTGTGAAAAAAGAAAAAAATTAAAATAGATAAAAAAATCAAAATGAATAAAAAAACAAGAATAAATAAACCTCTTTCAGGATCGTTAGCAAAAGTATGAACCGAATTTAATATTCCTGATCTTACTAAAAATGTTCCACACATACTTAATGTAAATGTTGCAATAGAAAGAATTATTACCCATGAAGTTAAAATTGATTTTTTTTCTAATACTAAAATACAATGTAAAAGAGTGGTTAATGCAAGCCATGGCATTAAAGAAACATTCTCAACTGGATCCCAAAACCAAAAACCTCCCCAGCCCAATTCGTAATAGGCCCAAATCGATCCAAGCAATATTCCTAAAGTTAAAAATATCCACGAAATTAAGATCCATTTTTTTATATGTGATGCCCAACTAGTAGATATAATTTTTAAACTTGTTGCTGCCAAGACAGATGAAAAAATAATAGAAGAACCAACATAGCCTAAATATAAAATAGGTGGATGGATTGCTAAAGCAGGGTCTTGTAAAATAGGGTTTAATCCAAGACCTTCAGAAGGTATTGGAAAAATATAATTAAATGGATTTGATGTTTTGATTAAAAATAAAAAGAAACCAACTATGATTATTTGTTGAAAAACTAGAGTTAAAATTTTGTATTTTACTGGTTGATTTTTAGTTCTTAACAAAAATAAGAAAATAAATAACGTTAAAACAAGTAACCATAATAATAAACTACCTTCATGATTTCCCCAAGTTCCACTGATTTTGTAAAATAATGGTTTGGTAGTATGAGAATTATTAAATACTGTTTCATTACTAAAATCCGAAATAACAAAAGAAAAAATCAAACACAAAAAACTAATTACAACAAAAAATAATTGTAAAAATGTAAATGATAATATTTTGGTGTCTAAAGTGTTTGAGTTATTAAAATTTTTATATGAAAAATAAAATAATGATAAACCAATAATTAATCCTATTATTAATGAATAATATCCAATTATATTATAGATCAATTTATTTTTCTCCTAATGCTTCTTTTACTTCCGGAGGCATATAATTTTCATCATGCTTAGCTAAAATTTTTGTTGCAGAGAAGAAGTTTCTATCTTTCAAAAAACCTTCTGCAACAACCCCTTTTCCTTCAGCAAATAAATTTGGTACTGCTCCTGAGTAAGTAACATTTATTTCATTTTTAAAGTCAGTAATTATAAAATTAACTTCATTTGAACTTATGGAAATAGAGTTTTTTTTAACCATTCCTCCAACTCTTATTTTGCTTTTATCTATTTCAGTAAGTGATTTTATTTCAGAAGGCGATTGAAAATATACAACATTTTCCTCTAATGATTTTAAAATCAAAAATGTTGTTAAAATTAAGGTAATTAAGATTATTACTACAAAAAGAAATCTTAATTTAACTTTTCTACCATACATGGTTTAAAAGTTAATTATTTGTTGCGTTTGCTAAAATTTCTTTATTTATTCTTTGAGATTTTGCAGAATTAGCTTGCTCAGTATTAAGTAATCCAAATCTAGCAACAAATTTGTTTTGTTCTTTAACAAATTGCATTTTAGTTACCAAATATAAACCTAAGAAACTTAATAAGGTAAAGCTAAAAGCAGATAACACATACACTGCATATCCATTCATAAAAAGTAATTCATTTATCATAATCTATCTAGGCCTTTATTTTTAATTTTTATCAGTTCTGTATTATATTTCATTAAGAAAATTAACAATGAAAAAAGAGCAAATGCCGCAGTCATTATCAATAGTGGGTAAAGCATTGATGAATGAATTGAGCTTTTTGACAAAATATTAATAGATGCAGGTTGATGGAGTGTATTCCACCAATCAACTGAGTACTTTATAATTGGAACATTAATAATTCCTAAAATAGTTATGAAAGTTGAAATCTTATAGACTTTTTCTTCATTATCATAAATTCTCCATACAATTAAATACATTGCATAGAACAAAGCTAATATTAGCATTGAAGTAATTCTTGCATCCCAAGCCCACCATGTTCCCCAAGTTGGTTTTCCCCAAATTGAACCTGTAACTAAAGCAATAATATTAAAAACAAATCCTGAAGGAGCTAAACTTTTAGAGATTAAAAAAAAGTTTTTGTTTTTAAATACAAAACCACAAATAGATAACAAAGTTATAGAAGAAAATATTCCAAGTGAAATCCAAGCGGCAGGAACATGAACATACATAATTCTAACTGCATCACTTTGTTTGTAATCTTCAGGCGATATGATTAATGCTTCAACTAAACCAACACTCAATACAACAATAAACAAAAATAAAACGTACTTGGGTGCTTTTGACGTGATTATGAAAATCTTGTTAGGTTCAAAAAGTTTAAACATATTTTAATTTAGAATTTTTTTTAGTGATTTCTATTATGAAATAGTTTTCTGATCAAGAATGCAGAGGGGAGATAATAAGATTGAAATTAACGTTTAACACTCTTGACCAGAAGATACTAAAAATATAGCTAATTTGTATGGCCTAGATTTGAGCTAAATGTGGTTGAATGATGGTTGCCTTAATTAGAAAGCTTGAAATAACTAGAGCCTTTTTTTCCCGAAAAAATCTCTTCAATTAAAGGGTGTTTTATTGGTTCATCAGAGTCATCCATCAACAAATTCTGCTCAGAAACATAAGCTTCATAAGTTATCTCATCATTTTCTGCTAACAAGTGATAAAATGGTTGGTCTTTTCTTGGTCTGACATTTTTCGGAATAGACTGATACCATTCTTCAGAATTATTAAACTCAAAATCAACATCATAAATCACACCTCTAAATTCAAAGTGTTTATGCTTTACAATGTCTCCAATTGAAAATTTAGCTTTTTGAACTGGCATTAATATTAGTATGGGTATTTAGAAATAAAAATCAATGCTAAAAATATAAATGTTTTGTGCTGTGGCAAATATGTTAATATCTTTTAAGTGAATAAATCTTTTTTAAAATTTGTTACTGATTTCGGTCCTTTAGCAATATTTTTTTTCTATTATTACAATAGTGGTAAAAATTTATCTGTAGCAATACCTCCACTAATAGTTGCAACTTTAGTTGCATTAGCAGTAGTTTGGTTTTTTGAAAAAAAAATTCCTCCAATGCCTTTGGTAAGTGGAATTTTAATTACTTTTTTTGGTGGATTAACAATCTACTTTAATGATCCTATATTTATTTACGTCAAACCAACTATCATTAACATTATGTTTGCTCTTGCGTTATTTTTTGGGAAATATTTTACCAATGAACCTATTCTTAAAAAAATTATGGGTAAATCTATTCCTCTAACTGATGTTGGATGGGAAATTCTTAATAAGAGGTGGATGTACTTTTTCTTTGGTCTTGCTTTATTAAATGAAATTGTTTGGAGAACTCAAACTGAGGAATTTTGGGTTAATTTTAAAGTATGGGGAATGCTTCCAATAACGATAGTATTCACAGGATTTCAAATACCATTAATAAATAAGCATAAGATTGATGCGTAGTAATTTAAAATTAGTAGTAAATAATCCGCATAATAAAATAGAAGAAAAACATTTTTTTGAAAAAGATGAGCTAAAAATTATATTAGACTTATATGCCAAGATGGTTTCTGAAGGTTCTTGGAAAGATTACGGTTTAAGTATTTCAAGTAAGCAAGTGGGGTTTAGTGTTTTTAGAAATGCTACTGAAAATGCCCTTTATAAAATTTGCAAAAATTTTAGGCCTAAAAATAAAAATCTTAAATATTTGATTACTGATACAAGTGGTAAAATACTAAAAAATTCTTACGATCTAAGAGTTTTATTAAAAAATATCAATTGGAAGAAACTTCAAAAATAAATTTATCTTCTTTGCCCAAATAATCTTAACAACATTATAAATAAATTGATGAAATCTAGATATAAAGTTAAAGCGCCCATCACAGCTTTCTTGCCCATTAACTCTCCTGAGTCTGAAGCGACATACATATTTTTGATTTTTTGAGTGTCATAAGCTGTTAAACCAACAAATATTAAAACACCTAAAATTGAAATCACAAAATACATCATAGAAGATTTCATAAAGATATTAACAATTGAAGCTATAATTATTCCAATTAGACCCATCATTAAAAAAGATCCAAACTTTGTAAGATCTCTTTTAGTTGTGTATCCATAAATACTCATCGCTCCAAATGTTGCAGATGTAATGAAGAAAACTCTAGTTACACTCATTCCAGTGTAAACTAATAATATTGAGGATAAAGATAGACCCATCAAAGCTGCAAAAACCCAAAACGTAGTTTGTGCTTTTGATGCACTCATCTTATTAATTCCAAAACTCATGTAAAAAACGATACCTAGAGGTGCTAACATTACAAGCCATTTAAGACCTGATAAATAAATTGCATTCCCCATCTGCGTTAGACCAACGATTGAACCTGCATCGTTAGTAACAACAGACATTTTGAATGTTAATAATGCTACTATTCCAGTTAGCAATATACCTGTTGCCATGTAGTTATAAACTTTTAGCATGTAGGCTCTTAAGCCTTCATCCATTACAGCAGCCGATTGTTGTGCTGCTTTAGCTCTTTTTAGTATTCCGTTTTTATCAAATTCCATAATGAGTAATATATATATTCTTTTACTAATTATTCAAGATACCTTAAAAGATTAACAAAATTTTAACTTAATATTTCAAATGAATTACAAAAATTTAGGTAATACCGATGTTAAAGTAAGTACAATTTGTCTCGGTACTATGACTTGGGGAGAGCAAAATACTGAGCTTGAAGCATTTGAACAAATGGATTTTTCATTAGATCAAGGAGTAAACTTTTGGGACACTGCAGAATTATATGCAGTACCTCCAAGAAAAGAAACCTACGGTGATACAGAAGAAATTATTGGGAACTGGTTTCAAAATACAAAAAAAAGAGACAAAGTTATTCTTGCAACAAAAGTTGCTGGCCCAGCAAGAGATTATTTAAGAAGTGGAGAAAATAGTTTTACAGGTCCAAATTTAGAATCTGCTTTAAATGACAGTCTCAAAAGGCTTAAAACTGATTATATAGATTTATATCAACTTCATTGGCCAGAAAGAAATGTAAATAATTTTGGAAGACTTGGTTATGTTCATAAGGAAAATGAATGGAATAAATTTGAAGATGTTCTTGCAGAATTAAATAAATATATTGATCAGGGAAAAATAAGATATGTTGGTTTGTCAAATGAAACCCCGTGGGGAGTTTTAAATTATCTCCAATTATCTAAAAACAAAAAATTACCAAGGATGATGTCAATTCAAAATCCTTATAGCTTATTAAACAGATCTTACGAAGTTGGATTAGCTGAAGTTTCTATAAGAGAAAATATTGGCTGCTTAGCTTACTCTCCACTTGCAAGTGGATATTTAAGTGGGAAATATAGAAACAAAAAATTTCCTAAAGGATCAAGAATGGAGAGAGATTTTGATTTCTGGACAAGATATAGAAAGCCTAATACTGAGGATGCAGTTGAACATTATTACAAAATTAGTGAAAAATTTGATCTAGATATGAGTCAAATGTCTATTAAATTTTGTGAAATCCAAGACTTTATGACCAGTGTAATAATTGGAGCAACTACAATGGAGCAGTTGAAAACAAATATAGAAAGTGTAAATGTAAACTTATCTGATGATGTCATTAAAGAAATTAACCACGTACAAAAAATTTATCCAAATCCATGTCCATAATTAAAAAAATTACAATATTGTTAGGAATATTTTTTATAAGTGGTGTTGCTCAAGTTTCAGCTCAGGAAATTAAAAAAATTGGTAAATATAAAGATTGGGAAGCAATGGTCGTTATGGATGCTGACGGTAAAGTATGCTTTGCGCAATCTTTACCTATTTTGCAAGCACCCAAAACTAATAAAAGAGATGCAAAATTATTTGTAGCATTTAGACCAAACGACAATATAAAAAATGAAGTGAGTGTTACCCCAGGTTATGAATTCAACAAAAATAATTCTGTAACAGCTGCTTCAGGGAAGAATAAATTTAAATTTGATATTAAAGAACAAGGTTTTGCGTGGATTGCAGACAACAAAATCGAATTAAAAATGATTAAACAAATGAGAAAAGGATCTAGAATTATGATCACTGGATACAATCAACAAGGTTCTCAAACAATTGATCATTACTCATTATTAGGATTTACTAAAGCTTATAACGCTTCAAGAAAAGCTTGTAGTTAATTGAATGAAATCAAAAAAAAAAATTGTTCTAGCTTATTCTGGAGGGCTCGATACTTCTATAATTTTAAAATGGCTTCAAGAAAATTATGATGCAGATGTAATTTGTTATACAGCAGATGTTGGACAAGAAATTGATAGAAAAAAAATTATTACTAATGCAAAAAAATTTGGTGTTAAAAATATAATTATTAAAGACTTAAAAGATATTTTTGTTAAGGATTATGTTTACCCCATGATCAGAGGACACGCGATCTATGAGGGTGTTTATTTATTAGGGACATCAATAGCAAGACCTCTTATTGCAAAAGATCAAATAAGAGTAGCTAAAAAATTTAAAGCCTATGCAGTTTCACATGGAGCAACTGGTAAAGGCAATGACCAAGTTAGATTTGAATTAGGCTATCATTACTTTGGTCCTAAAATTAAAATTATAGCTCCATGGAGAATTTGGAAACTAAAATCTAGAACAGACTTAATTAATTATGCAAAAAAACATAGCATAGCTATTCCTAAAGATAAAAAAGGTGCACCTCCTTTTTCAGTGGATGATAATTTATTTCATACATCAACTGAAGGTAAGGTTTTAGAAAATCCAAAAAATTCTGCTCCAGAATTTATTTTTCAACGAACAGTTTCTCCTGAAAAAGCACCTAACAAACCATCTTTTGTTACTATTAATTTTAAAAATGGTGATCCTTTTGGAATTAATGGAAAAAAATTATCTCCAGCTAAATTATTAACAAAGTTAAATGATCTAGCAGGCGAAAATGGAATTGGAAGAGTTGACCTAGTAGAGAATAGATTTCTAGGTATTAAATCTAGAGGAGTGTATGAAACACCTGGTGGGACTCTTTTAATAAATGCTCATAGAGCAATTGAGTCTGTTACCTTAGACAAAGAAACTATGCATAAAAAAGATCAGATAATGTCTAGATATGCAGAGTTAATTTACAATGGTTATTGGTATTCAAAAGAAAGATTTAAACTTCAAAAAATTGTAGATTTAAAAAGAAGCAAAGTTAATGGCTCAGTTAAACTTAAATTGTATAAAGGAAATATTACAATTCAATCTAGAGTTACTAATAGCAGCGCTTACTCAATGAAAAAAGTCTCATTTGAAGAAAATAAGTCATTTAATAAATCTAACGTTGAAAGATTTATCAATTTTCACAAAAAAAAGCTCCGTTCTTAGTAACGTTTAGGACAAATTAACATTTGTTTAAATCACTAAAAATTATATCCTTAGATCATGGAATCAATAAAGAATTGGATGAGAGATGCTGCAAATATTTTATTTGATGATAGTAAGAATGATCTACGCGCACTTCCTAAAACAGTTAGATTACAAATTCTTTTAGTTTTAAGTTTTATTTGGACTACTGTTTTTAGTTTATATGTTTTTTCTTACACAACTTTTGCATTTGGATGGGCTGGACTTTTTTTAGCTCATATAGGTTTAATATTTGCCGTCTATATGACTTTTAAACAATTCCATAGAGCAGAAGAGAAGTCTGCAAGTGTTTTTCAAACAAAAAATTTTGATCCTTTTAAAATCATGGTCATAGTTTTTGTAATAGTATTTATTTTTGTATTTTCAAAAGGAATTGAAGTTTTAACAAGTCCAAACCCGAATTCTTATTCAATCCCTTATGATGGTCCCTTAAAATCTGCAATTGAAAAATGGTTACCTTTTAGTAAAGATAAATAATGGATAAGATAGCAAAAAACTTACAGTTAGCATTAATGGTTATCATATTAATCAGTACTGTTATTGCTGTTGGGATTGAAATGAAAAACATGTTTTTAAATCAATCTGTTACACTAGCAGATTTGCTTTTAATGTTTCTTTATTTGGAGGTACTAGCAATGGTTAGGGTTTTTTGGAACCAACAATCTATTAGTATTACACTACCACTTCTTATTGCGATTACCGCCCTTGCACGATTTATTATTCTACAAGGCAAAGAAATGGATCCTACTGCACTTGTTTATGAAGCAGTAGCTATTTTGTTAATAGCTGGAGCCATTGTTGTTTTAAGATTAAGACATAGTGACAAATTAGGTCTTAAGAAAAAAAAATCAAAATAATTTAAAATGATATTTGAAGCTTCAAGGGCTAAGGCCTTAAATCAATTAAATAATTTTGTTGAGAATAATCTTGGAGAATATTCAAAATTAAGAAATTTTGATTTTGGACCTGAAAAAAGATCTAATATATCTTGCTTATCACCATATATAACTCATGGAATAATTAATGAACAAGAAGTCATTCAGAAAGCTCTAAGTAAATTTTCTTTTTCAAAAAATGAAAAGTTTATTCAAGAAGTTCTATGGCGAACTTATTGGAAAGGTTGGTTAGAACTTAGACCAAATGTTTGGACTGATTATCTTATCGAATTAAATCAAATCAAAAACGAATTAAAAGATAATAAAGATTATATTGCAGCAATCGAAGGAAAAACAAAAGTAAATTGCTTTAATGAGTGGGTGAAAGAGCTTAAAGAAAACAATTATTTGCATAATCACACAAGAATGTGGTTTGCTAGTATTTGGATTTTTACTTTAGAATTGCCTTGGCAATTAGGTGCAGAATTTTTTATGCAACATCTTTATGATGGAGATGCTGCATCAAATACTCTTGGGTGGCGATGGGTTGCGGGTGTTCAAACTCAAGGAAAACATTACCTTGCAAGTGAATGGAATATTAAAAAATTCACTAACAATAGATTTCAAAATATAAAATTAAATGAAAATGCTCCTCCAAAAATATCTGAAAAATCTTATCAAATAATTAAACAGGATTTCAATAACCCACAAAAGATTGAGAATAAGAATCTTTTAATTTTTGAAAATAATCTCTCGTTTGAAATCACTGACTTTAAGGAAAACAATTTTAAAAAAATTTACTTAGTCTCTAATAAAAATGAAAATAGAACAATAAAACTCAGTGAAAAGTTAGTGAAATTTAAATCTCATTTAATAGAAGACCAAGTACAGAGATTAAAAAATCAATCTATTGATTGTCAAATTATAGATATAAGTGAATTAACAAATATTGAAAATTATTACGGTTTGTATCCAACAGTAGGTGAAAATTTAGATTTTTTAAATTCTAATAATTTAAAGATAGATTTTTTATATAGAAATCTTGATCAATTAGCTTGGCAATACTGTAATAAAGGTTTTTTTAATTTTAAAAATTATATCCCTAAAATAGTTTCAAGCTTTAATTAAAACCAACGAACCATTCCAATAATTCCAGCGGTTGCATAAAAAAATTGCAAAAATAAAATTCCTTTATGACCACCTCTATAGGCCCAAATTCCAATTAAAATGGCTGACAATAACAGTAAACAAAAACCAAAAAATTCTATTCCTATGTTTAAAGCAACAAACAAAGAATACAATATTGCAGTTATAACCCCTGCCCATTCAAAAATTTTATTATTCATAAAAGTTTTTTAAAATTATTATAAAGGATTGTAGAGTAGTTATTCATATCTTTCATGTTATCTTTTGCAGATTGATCAAACTTTTCTAATGCACCATTACCAAGCTGATCTTCCAAAGCTTTTTTGTATTCCGGTACACATCCCCACTCATTGACTGTAGTATCTTTTATTTCTATATGAAATTGAATTCCATAAGCATGGTTTTGATATTTAAAGATTTGATACTTGGTAATTGGGGAGGAAGCTAATAAAGTTACATCATTATTATTTTCAATACCTTGAACCTCATAAGAGTGCCATTGCAAACTTTTAATTGTATTAGGAAATTTTGAAAATAATTTATCTTCATCTTTTTCATTAGAGAAATTAATATCCATAATTCCTATTTCTGCTGGTTTAGATTTAACTACTTTTCCGCCCACCACTTCTCCTAAAAGCTGACAACCTAAACAAAAACCTAAATAAGGTTTTTTTAGATTAACAACAAATTCTTTAATTGCTTTCTTTTCTTCTATTAACCAAGGATATTCTTGTTCCATATAGGTATCCATTGGACCTCCCATGCAAAACATTCCATCAAATTTACCTAAATCCTTTGGTATTTTTTCACCTTCATCTAATTCAATAGTGGTGAGCTTAAATCCATCAGCCAGCATTAAATCTTTAATGTAACCTGGATCTTCTATTTTGATATGTTGTAATACTATTATGTTCACTAAGTTTAGCTTAGCTTAGAACACTTCTTTGAACAATATTTTACTCTCTCCCAGTTCAACTTCCATTTTTTGCGCCAAGTAAATGGTCTTTTACAAATTGGACAAGTTTTGGTTGGTAAATTTTCTTTTTTCATCAAATTGTATTTTGTTTTATAAATTTATCAGCTTCTGATAAAATTAATTTTTTTCTTTCAGATTTCATTTTATCAAATATCCTTACCATCATAGATAGACGAGGATTTTTTAAAAAAAATTTTCTGTTTCGGTCTATGAACCTCCAATAAAGGCCATCCATTGTGTTACACCACTCTCCTTTTTTAAAATCCATCATTTTCATAAAATATGCTGATCCACAAATATAAGGTTTTGTTGCAAAAATTCCTCCATCACTAAACAATCCCATTCCATAAACATTAGGAACCATTACCCAATCTGAGGAATCCACAAACATTTCCATGAACCATTTGTAAACAATTGTTGGCTTGATTTCACAAAGGTTCATAATATTTGACAAGATCATTAATCTTTCAATATGATGTGACCAACCATGATTAACGGCATTTTTAATTGCATAATCCAAAGGTGGAAGACCAGTGGTTCCATCGTACCAAGAATTTTTCATTTTTCTATTTTGTTTGAAAAAATTTCCAGTTTCCATTTCTTGAGAGTATGACTGATAAATTCCTCGCATAAATTCTCGCCAACCAATCACTTGACGAATGTAACCCTCTAAAGAATTCATTCTAATTTTATTTTTCTTGTGAAAGTCTAAAACTTTTTGGACAACAAATTCAGGGGTTATTAAACCTAAATTTATGTAAGGACTTAATGCACTATGGAACAGGATATTATCTTTTTGATCAACTGCATCCTCATAATCACCAAAAAGATTAGATTTTTCTTTTATAAAAAAATTCAATAGTTTAACTACATCTTCATATTCCGTTGCAAACCAAAAATTATTTGTACTCCCTGGGTGATTTTTAAATTCCTTTTCAATAATAGGCTTTAATTTTTTTGTATGACTGGTTACATTTATTTTTGGAAATTTAGGAATTGAAATATTTTTAGGTAATTTATTTCTATTATCTTCATCAAAGCTCCATTTCCCCCCGATTGGATCACCATCTGACCCCATCAATATTCCAGATTTTTTTCTAACATCTTTGTAGAAAGTTGCCATAAAAGGTTTTTTTGATTTTGATAAATAATTTTTAAATTCAGCTCTTGAATTTAAGAACATAGGAGTTTGAATAACATTCCAGTGTATGTTTTCTTTTTTTAAAAATTGTGAAATTTTTTTTTCAAAAAATTTATCTTCTACTTCAAAACTTGAAATTTCTTTTACTTTTTTTTGTGTAATTATTTTTTTTAATTTTTTTAAATAATCTTCATTAAATTCTTTATCTTCGATTTTAAAGTAATCTAATTTAAATTTGTTTTTTCTTAATCCGTCTGCATAAGAACGCATTGAAGATAAAAATAATAAAATTTTTTGTTTATGATGCTTTTCATAAGTGCATAAACCCTTATCTTCAGCCATAAAAAATAGGTGGTCTTTTTTGAAGCGGTCTAGGTATTTTATTGGAAATAATTGATTACCAAGTATAAAAAATAACTTCATAGTTAAATATAACTAATAAAATTTTTTATGTCAGAAAAATATGTAATTTTTGGTGCGACAGGTTCTATTGGGTCAAGTTTAGCAGAACAATTAAAAAACTCTGGAAACGATATTCATTTAGTTGGAAGAAATGAAAGTGAACTTAGTTCTGTCTCTGAAAAACTTGGATGCTCACATACCGTTGTAGATGTTTTAGAGGATGGGTTTATAGAAAAAGTTAAATCAGATATTTCTGAAATTAAAGGCCTAGCTTATTGTGTTGGTTCAATTGATTTGAAACCATTAAGAATGGTAAATGAACAAGACTTTCAGAAATGCATGAAACTTAATCTTTATTCTGCTGTAGAAGCTATTAAAGGATTTCAAGAAAGTTTAAAAAAAAATAAAGGTTCGATAGTATTATTTTCGACCGTTGCTGCCCAAAGAGGTTTTACTAACCATGCAATCATAGCCTCAGCAAAAGCTGCTGTTGAAGGATTGACGGTTTCTCTTGCAGCAGAATTTGCTCCGAACATAAGAGTAAATTGTGTGGCACCAAGTTTAACAAAATCTAAAATAGCAGAACCAATGTTAAAAAATACTGCTATAGCCGAAGGTATTGCAAAAGCACACCCCCTTAAAAGATTAGGCGAAGGTAAAGACTCTGCTGCTCTTGCTAAATACTTGCTAACAGAGGATAGTTCTTGGGTTACAGGCCAAATAATTGCTGTAGATGGTGGTAGATCTAAACTTTCATAAAGTGATCAAATATTTTTTATCGATATTTTTCTTTTTACTATTTTCATCGAAAAGTTTTTCTGAAAATTTTACTTTTAAAAAATTGACAGATTTAAATGACCCATGGGGATCATCTTTTATAAATAATGAAGAAATTATTATCACTGAAAAAACTGGAAAAATAAAAATAGTAAATATTATTTCTGAAGAAGTTTATGAAGTTGAACATAACTTAAATTATTTTGTACATGGACAAGGAGGTTTATTAGATATTATTTACCAAGATAATTACTTATGGATTTCTTATTCAGAAAATAGAGGGGATTGGAAAACCAGTACATCAATTGCAAAAGCTGAATTAAATAAAAAAAATTTAGATTTTAAAAATATATTTCAAGCTGAACCACCAATAGAATCTGGTTATCATTTTGGTTCTAGACTGGCTATTAAAGACAATTATCTTTTTGCATCTGCTGGTGAAAGAGGTGGGGGTATGATTGCTCAAGATCCGACAAATCATCCTGGAAGTATTATCAGAATTTATTTAGATGGAAGTATTCCAAAAGATAACCCTAAGTTTGATGGTAAGTCAGATTGGTTACCAGAAATTTATCAAATTGGTGTTCGTAATCCTCAAGGTCTAACCTATTCCCCTTTTGATGGAAAAATTTATGCAAGCAACCACGGTGCAAAAGGTGGTGATTGGTTTGGTGAAGTAAAAAAGGGGGAGAATTATGGTTGGAAAATTTTAGGTTGGGGTGGAACAAATTATTCAGGCTCAAAGATTGGACCTAAATGGAAACCAGGCTTTACCAAAGCAATCCAATACTGGGTACCTTCAATAGCAGCAAGTGCTATAACTATTTATAAAGGAAAAGAATTTAGTGAATGGAATGGCGAAGCGTTAATTACTTCTTTAAAAGATAAATCAATGAGAAAATTAAACTTTAAAAATTCATCTAAGATTGAAGAAACAATTATATTCAAAGATAAAATTGGAAGAATAAGAGATATACAAGTTCACCCAGTTAATGGAAAAATATATTTTCTTGCGGGAAACAGTTTATGGTTAATGGAGAAAAAAAAATAATATGAAAGAAAGACCTTATCATCATTTACCTGATGGTACTTTCAGGAATCCAAAAGGATCTCCAGTAATAATATCCAGATCAGGAAAATTTTCTTATAGAACTTTCAGTAAATTAAGAAAAAAAGTTGATTTATCTTATCCAAAAGAACATGTGATTGAAAAAGAAAAAGTATTAGCTGATTTAGAAAAATATAAAGATAATGATTATATTGCTTGGATAGGTCACGCGACATATCTTATAAAATTAGGTGGAACTACAATTATAACAGATCCTGTATTTTCAAAGAATGCTGGACCACTAATCTTTGGTCCAAAAAGATTTACTGATCCTGCAATAAAATTAAATGAGATACCTAAAACGGATATATTTTTACTCACTCATAATCATTACGATCATCAGGACATGTCAACAATTAGAAATTTTCCTTTCAAGAATGCAAAAGTATTAACACCTCTAAATCTTGGTAAATATTTTAAAGGATATAAAGATATAAATGAAATGGATTGGTATGATCAAATAATTATAAATGAGGATTTGAAAATTTCTTTACTTCCTGCAGTTCATTGGTCAAAGAGAAGTTTAACGGACACTAATAAAACTTTGTGGGGTAATTTTTTAATAGAACATAAAAATAAAAAAATTTTATTTGCATGTGACACCGGATATGGGGAAGTCTACAAAGAACTAGGTGAAAAATATGGTCCTATAGATTTGACAATGATTAATATTGGGGCTTATAATTTCAAACCAATGTTTGATAAAACTATTTATCATACTACACCTGAAGAAGCCTTGAATGTTGCACAGGACCTAAAAAGTAAAAAAGTATTAGGAATGCATTGGGGAACATTTGTTTTGTCATTAGAGCCAATTATGGAACCACCAATTAGATTTAAAGATAGTGCTGAAACATATGGTTTTAATAAAGAAGATGCTATTATTTTTAAAATTGGAGAAGTTAGTCCTTTAGATAAATTGTTACAGAGTTAAATACTTAATTGCAAAAAATATAGTCCCTATAGAAGCAATAGTAGAAACAAAAATTGCTTTAATTATATTTTCGGGACTTACATTATACGCTGCACATAAAACTATAGAAGTAACTCCGCAAGGCGCAACACTCACAAAGAAAGCACCTGGTATTTCAGATGGCAATCCTGCATTAAAAATCACTAATCCAATTAACAATAAAATTATGGGGGAAATGACTAATTTTAAAATTGAAATAGAAACAGATAATTTATTAATTACATTTTTAGTATAAAACGAGAGAATTATGCCAATTGCAAACAATCCAACTGGTGAAACACATGCTGCTAGTTTTGACAAAGTGTATTCAATCGGTGTTTGATCAATATTTAAATTTAATAATAAAAATAATAAACCTATAATTATTGAAAGAATAAATGGGTTTAAAAATAAATTTTTAATAAAATTAAATAAATTTACATTTTGTTTTGTAGATAATTCAAGAAAAAAAGCAATTATAGATAATAAAATTATCCCATCCATTAATATGATACTTGCAACTTGTGTAATTACATTTTGTTGAAAATAAATTTCTGTTATTGGCAAAAGCAAAGTCACATGGTTTGATAATGCAACTGTTAAAGCCCAAATTATTGACTCTGGGATTGATCTTTTAAAATATTTTGAAGTAATTAAGTAAGCGATAATTCCACATATCGATTGCATAATTAAATAAGAAAAAATTTGTTTGAAATCTACTTGCCCAATTTCATTTTGTGCTATTAGCTTAATAATCAATGCTGGGACCGCAATATAGAACAAGAAAAGATTTAAAATTTTAGCATGGCTAAGGTCTAAGACTTTTAACTTACCAAATACAAACCCTAAAAAAGTAATAAATATAAATGGAGTTAGTCCTAAAAAAATTGTGAACATAAATTATTTGATTGTTATTCTATGCATTATTCTATTTCCTTTGAACGGTGTTGCTTGATGAAGCATAGATCTATTATCCCATATAGCCAATTGATTTTTTTCCCAAGGCAATGAAAATTGAAACTTCTTCTTAATTTGATGGTTAAATAAAAATTTTTTTAACTTTTCTTGATTTTTTATCTTTGAGCTAAAACCAACAAAATGTCCTGGACTGCAATAAATAGAATAATTTGTGCTGATTTTCCTAATTATTTTATGTGAAGATTTAAGTTCTTTAATATTTTTTCCTTTTTCTTTTACTCTTTCTTTTGTTGTAACCGAGATTGGACCCTCAGAGGAATATTTACCTTTAATATTTTTAAATTTTCTTTTTATTGGACTTGGTAATTCTTTATAAGCAAGATATTGAGAACAAAATTCTGTATTAGCTTTTCCTTTTTTTGGCACAAGTTTAGAAAGCAACATTGTAAATCTTGGTGGTTTTTTTGTATAAATCGAGTCTGTATGAAATTGTTCACCAAAACTTGGTCCTTTATCAGTTGATTTTCTTTGCACTACAGTAATTTGAGGAAATTTTTTATTTAAACCTTTTAGTCTTGGATAGTTGGCTAATTTTCCAAAATATTTCGCAAACTGAATATAAAATTTAGAAGTTAATTCTTGTTGTTTAAAATACAACATTCCATATTTATTCAGTGCTTTCTTAATTTTTAAAATATCTTTATTCGTAATATCTTTTAAATTTACAATTATTTCTGCTCCAATATTTTTTTTATTTGGAATTATTTTTAACATTTTTTAAAAAAAATTTTTTTAAGTGATTAATCGTTTGTTTAGGACTCTCCTCTGGAATGAAATGATCTGAATTAATTTCTGATCCATAAACTTTTTTGTTTGTGTATTTTTGCCAAATTTTAACTGATTTAAATTGCGTTCCAACAACTCCCTTTTTGCCCCACAAAACTTGTATAGGAATGTTTAATTTTTTTTTTCTGTCTTTTTTGTCATGCTCTAAATCTATAGTAGCCGCAGCCCTATAATCCTCACAAGTTGCATGAATTCTTTTTTTTTGTTTAAAGGCTCTAAAATATTCATCTTCAACTTTTCCAATCGCACGTTTTGATGACCTATTAAAACGACTTTTTAACCATCTTTTAGGATCTGCCATTATCATTTTCTCTGGTAAAGGTGCTGGCTGTATTAAATAAAACCAGTGAAAATATCCTTTTGCAAATTTCACATCAGTATGCTCGTACATATCTAGAGTTGGACAAATATCTAATACACTTAAAGCCATAATCTTATTTCTATAATCTCTTGCCATTCTATGTGCAACTCTCCCGCCTCTATCATGTCCAGCAACAAAAAATTTTTTAAAATTTAATTTACTCATCAATTGAACCATATCTTTAGCCATTTCTCTTTTAGAATAATTTTTATGATTAGTACCACCAGGTAAAACTAAACTATCTCCATATCCTCTAAGGTCAGCAACTATTACTGTGAAATATTTACTAAGCTCAGGGGCAGTCTTGTGCCACATCACATGTGTTTGGGGATATCCATGAAGTAATAATAAGGGGGGACCGTTACCTTTAAATCTACAAAAAATTTTACCCTTGCTTACTTTAACAAATTTTTTTTTAAAACCATTAAACATGATTAAACTATTTAATTATTTAATAGTTTATTTTTTGCCTTTTCAAATTCCTCTTGAGAAATAATTCCTTTCTCTTTTAAATCATTCAATTTAGTAAGTTCATCACTTAAATTGCTAGTTTGTTCATCAGAAGTTTCGCTTGTCTCCCTACCCTCACTTTCAGCTTCCTCTTTTTCAGCTCTATTAGCTTCCTTAGATTTAAAACCATTCATTATTGCCATTCCACCTAAGTATAAAACATAAGCCATAATAGGAATAACCAATCCAAAAAAAATTATTTTTTCCATAATTTAATCTTCATCCTCTTCACGCCAGTTTTTTTCATACATCAAATATGCAGCATAAATCACTGATATTGTGCCTACAATCATACCATAATCAAAACCAGTTTGCATGTCATGCAAATACCAACCTAGCTGGGTTGCTCCAATAGGTGGAACAGTAAGAAGTAAAAAAATTATTCCAAATCTGTAAGGTCGCTTAGGTTTTTTCATCCTAATAAACTAACAGATTACATCTTGGGGTTTAATTATTAAATTTGCGATCTTTTGAAACAGTCTATGGTATTTTTAAGTAAACAAGCAATTGTCATTGGACCTACACCGCCTGGAACTGGTGTAAGTGCTTTTGCATTTTTTGAAACTTCATCAAAATGTACATCACCAACTATACCTTTATCAGTTTTATTTATACCAACATCAATAACAATAGCATCTTTTTTAACCCAATCCCCTCTAACAAGTTCGGGTATACCTACAGCTGCAACAATTATATCTGCCCCTAAACATTCTGCTTTTAAATCTTTAGTTTTTGAATGAGTTATAATTACGGTGCAATTTTCTTTTAAAAGAAGTTGTGTCATAGGTTTACCATTTAAATTTGATCTACCCACAACCACAGCTTTTTTACCGCTTAAATTAGGTTCAATTTTTTTTATCAACAAATAACATCCAAGCGGAGTACAAGGTATTGAACTTTCATAACCAGATGAAAGATTGCCTACATTCATTGGATGAAATCCATCTACGTCTTTTGAGGGATCAATAGCTTCTATAACCTTCTGCTTATCAATGTGTTTAGGTAAAGGAAGTTGAACTAAAATTCCTGAAACAGTTTCATCGCTATTTAGTTCCTGAATTTTTTCTAGAACAGTCTTTTCTTCAACTGAGTCTGGATATTTAATTACTTCAGATTTTAATCCTACCTCATTTGCTGACTTCTCTTTATTTCTTACATAAATCTGACTAGGTGTTAAATCACCAATCAGTATTACTGTTAAACCTGGTACTTTATTATGTTTTGATTTTAACTCTGCAACTTCTTCCTTTAACTCTGCTCTTAATTCTGCAGCTGCTTTTTTTCCATCAATTAAAATCATATTTCCCTCTTAAAAAATCATTGGTGCGATGTACAGCTTCATACACATTTCGATAAACCAAATCAATAAAAGAAGAATGATTGGAGAAATATCTAGTGAACCTAAATTTGGCAAAAAACGTCTAATTTTATTCAGGAAAGGCTCGGTTAATTTGTAACTCAACTCTAAAATTGCATACACAAACCTATTTTGAGTATTAAGAACGTTAAAAGCTATTAACCAACTTACAATAACATTGGCGATTACAACATAAGAGTACAATTTTAAAATTTGTAAAACTAAATAAAAAATAGCTATCATTTTTTCTCAACATAAATCGACTGACTTGGGAAAGCAAATGAAGCACCATTTTTTTCTACAATTTCCTTAATCGCAATTGCTAATCTTTCTTTTACATCAAGCCAATTGTTCCAACTTCCTGTTTTTGTAAAGCATCTTACATACATATCTATTGAACTATCAGAAAATTTGTCAACTCTTACCGCAACACCAATTGAGGTATTATAATCTTCGCTTGAGTTAATATGACTTTCGATTTCATCTCTAATTTTTTTTAACTGATCTACAGTAGTGTCATATTGAAGTGTAATAATCCAACTGATTAACCAATTTGAAGTTTCGCTAACATTTACAACTGCGTTTTCGGCAAATTGAAAATTTGGAATAATAGCAAGAGATTTGTCAAACTTTCTAATTGTTGTTGATCTAAATCCAATCTTTTCTACCACACCTTCAATAATACCCTCGACAGCTATCCAGTCTCCAATTTTAAATCTCTTTTCAACTAAAACTAAAATTCCTGATATTAAATTTTTGAATAAGTCTTGTGCCCCTAATGCTACAGCAACACCAAACAATCCAAGACCTGCAATGATTGGACCTATTTTAATTCCCCACAATTCTAAAACTGCTGCTAAACCTAAAATAAAAATTAAAATTTTTAGCGATTTAATTATCCAGCCAATAAGTTCTCTTGTTAACAATTTGTCTAAACCGCTAAGTATGTATGAGATTGGTTCTATGATTTGGTGAATTACCCAAAAAATTAAAATAGTGATCAACGTTCTATTAATTGTATCTACCACTTCTCTACCTTCTAGTGAGAAAGTCATGTAGTAGCTTGCAATAAAAAATCCTAATACAATTGGTAAAAATCTTGCTGGACCTACAAGTGATTGAACAAAAGTATCATCTAATTTATTCGTTGTTCTTTTAGAGATAATTTCTAATTTTTTAATAACTAATTTGCTTATTAGACCTCTAAAAATTAGGAATAGTAGAAATATTCCAATACCAATTAAGATTTGAAAGATATCAACACCAAGAATTCCTTTATTCCATACTGATAAAAATATTTCCGAAAAATTATTAATTAATTCCATTTCTAAATTTTATATAACAAAAACTCTTCTTCTCCAGGGTTAAAAAGAAAAATCTTTTTCCATTTGATTTCGTTCAGTATTGACGAGGTTTTTTCGCCTATACACATTAAATTTGTATTCATCCATAAATTTTCGGTTTGGTAAATCTTTATGAAATTTAAGAAACTTGACGCACTATTTTGAGAGTAAACATAGACCATATCAGGCATATTTAATTTTAATTCATTAACAAATTTCTCATCAAATTTTTGATTATGATCTACTCTGTAATTAATAATTCTTTTTACTTTAAAACCTTCGCTTAATAACTGTTGATCTAAATCAACCGATATTGTTTCACCACTAACGTAAAGTAATTCTTTATTTTTGGACTCATAACTTTGTATAATTAACTCCTTTAAGTTTGTAACATTTCCTTCAGCCGCAATTGTATTTTGAAAACCAACACTTCTTGCTTTGTTTTCTGTAGCGTTTCCAACACAAAAGCATTTAATATTTTTATCTAATTTTACTGTGTTTAAAAATTTTACTGCATTTGCACTAGTAAAAACAACTCCACCATATTCAGAGAGGTTAATTTTTTCATAATTAACCTTTTCAATTCTTATTAATGGAAGATGAGAAACTTGATGTCCTAATGATTGAAATTTTAATATCATTTCAGAACAATCCTCTAGTGGTCTAGTTAACAAAATATGCATATTATCTTTTATATGAATTATTTGATTTTGTTTTTAAAAGTATTCCAATCTCTTTACCAATTTCTTTAAACTCATTTAAATTACCAACTTTTTTTTCATAAAACCTTTGTTTACCATCTATAGAAAAAAGTTCAGCCTCCACTGTAATCTTATCTCCATCAACCACTGAATGAGCACCAATTGCTGTTTCACAATCTCCATCTAAAACTTTTAAAATATTTCTCTCAAGGTGAGCTCTTTTATGTGTATCCTCATGATTAATTTTGTTTAAAATAGAAATTATCTCATCATCATTCTCCCTGCACTGAAGAGCAATTACACCTTGTCCTGCACTAGGAATTATTTCTTCAGCTGAAAAAATTTCTGAAATTTCATTTTCAAATTTTAAAAATTTGATACCAGCATAAGATAAAATAATTGCATCATACATCCCTTCATTCAATTTTCTAATTCTAGTATCTACATTTCCTCTAATTAGTTTACAGTTCAAATCTTGTCTAATTTTTTTTATTTGAAATTCTCTTCTGTATGATGAGGTACCAACAATTGACTTATGATCTAAGTCTTTAAGTTTTTTTTTGTTCTTTGTAATTAAAATCTCTCTAGGGTCATTTCTTTCAAGGAAAGAGTCTGTTGTTAATCCTTTTGTTTCATTAGCAGGCATATCTTTCAGTGCATGGACTGCAATATCAATATTTTTTAACTGAAGTTCTTTTTCAATATTACTAGAAAACAAACCTTTGCCACCAAGCTCAGATAATCTTATATCCTTTACTTCGTCACCTTTAGTTGTAATTGATTTAATTAAAATATCTTCATTACCAAGGTCGGTATTTTCAATTATCTTATCTTTAGCTTGTTGAGCATAAAGTAAGGCAAGCTTGCTACCCCTAGATCCAATTATTATTTTTTTTCTCATAAAAAATTATTTCTTACTTGTATAAAGATTGTACAATTATTAAAAACTATTTGAATGAGCAAAAAACCCTTAATTCTTGGAATAGAGTCTAGTTGTGATGAAACGGCAGCTTCTTTAATAACTGAAAATGAAGAAGGATTCCCAGTAGTTTTATCCAACATTGTTTCTAGCCAAGTGGAGGTTCATAAGGAGTTTGGTGGTGTAGTTCCTGAACTAGCAGCACGTTCACACATTGAAAAAATTGATTGGATTGTCAAAAAAGCTATTGATGAGAGTGGAAGAAAAATAGAAGAAATAGATGCAGTTGCTTCTACCGCTGGTCCTGGATTAATTGTTTGTTTATCAGTTGGATTAAGTTTTGGTAAAGCTTTCGCAACAGCAATTAACAAACCTTTTATTGCTGTTAATCATTTAGAGGGACATGCTTTAAGTCCAAAACTAAATACAAATTTAAATTATCCATATTTACTTCTTTTAATTTCAGGTGGGCACTCACAATATTTAAGTGTTCAGAACCTTGGTAAATATAAAAGATTAGGAACAACTATTGATGATGCATTAGGTGAGGCGTTTGACAAAACAGCAAAGCTTTTAGGAATAGAATTTCCAGGGGGACCTCAAATAGAAATTTTAGCTAAAAAAGGTGATCCACAAAAATATGATTTACCAAAACCAATTTTCAGTAAAGGAGGATGTAATCTTTCTTTTGCAGGTCTAAAAACTGCCGTGTTGAAGATAAGCAAAACAATTAAATCAGAACAAGATAAATATGATCTTGCAGCATCTTTTCAAAAAACAATTGAGGAAATTTTATATAAAAAAACAAAGATTGCTTTTGGTGAATTTGAAAAAATAAATGAATTAAATGAAAAAATTTTCGTTGTTGCTGGCGGAGTTGCTGCAAATAAAAAAATTAGGTCTATGTTGATTAATCTATGTGAAGAAAATAATTATAAAAGTATTTTTCCACCTATAGAGTTTTGTAGCGATAATGCAGCAATGATTGCAATGGTAGGTTTGGAAAAATTTAAAATAAGTCAATTTGACGATTTAGATTATCCAGCAAAACCTAGATGGCCTTTAGATGAAGATGCAGCTTTTCTAAAAGGTGCTGGAGTTCAATTGTAATGAAATATTGGTTGATGAAATCTGAACCAGATGTTTGGTCAATTGACCAACAAAAAAAAGCTGGAATTAAAGGTGCACCTTGGGATGGTGTCAGAAATTATCAAGCTGCTAAAAATTTAAAAAGTATGAGTAAAGGAGATCTATGTTTTTTTTATCATTCAAACATAGGAAAAGAGATAGTTGGAATAGTAAAAGTCATTAAAGAGTCGTATATAGATAAAACAGACAAAACAGGAAGATTTGTTGCCGTTACTGTTCAATTTAAGTCAAAATTTTCAAAGCCTATAACGCTCGAAAGTATTAAAAAAAATAAGGATTTAAGCCATTTAGCTCTAATAAAGCAAAGTAGGCTTTCTGTAATGCCTGTTGATTATAAAAGCTGGAAAATTATAAATAACATGAGTAAAATTTAAAAAAAAAATTGTCCTATGCCAAAAAAAAAGAAGAAGAAAAGCAAGGTAAGAAAAAAAAAGTCTAAAGTTAGAAAAAAAACCTCAAAGAAGGTGAAAAGAAGATCTAAAGTTAGAAAAAAATCTTCTAAAAAACCAAAAAAAAGAATTATAGCAAAAAAAGAAAACGGAAATACACCTCCTGAAGTTGTTATTAAAACAAAACCAGAATGGGTTAAAAGTAGCTTGGCAAATAAAAGTAAATACCAACAAAAATATTCTCAATCCATAAAAAGCAATGACGAATTTTGGAGGAAAGAAGGAAAAAGAATTACTTGGATAAAGCCATATAAAAAAATTAAGGACGTAAAATACAGTACAAAAGAAGTAAAAATTAAATGGTTTGAAGATGGCACTTTAAATGCTTCAGCAAATTGCATTGATAGACATTTAAAGGATAAAAAAGATAAAACTGCTATTATTTGGGTTGGAGATGATCCAAAAGATAGTCAAAAAATTTCTTATAAACAACTTCATCAAAAAGTTTCTAAAGCAGCAAATGGTTTAAAAAAATTAGGAATTAAAAAAGGTGACCGTGTAACAATTTATTTAACTATGATACCAGAGTTAGCAATTTTAATGCTAGCTTGTGTAAGAATTGGTGCAGTACATTCAATTATTTTTGGAGGTTTTTCAGCAGATTCTATCTCTGGAAGAGTGAATGATTGCGAATCTGAATATATAATCACTGCTGATGAAGGAGTGAGAGGTGGAAAAACTATACCACTGAAATATACAGTCGATGAAGCTTTAATGAGTTGTCCTAACGTTAAAAAATGTATTGTTGTTAAACGAACTGGGAATTACATCAACTGGGATCAAAATAGAGATGTTTGGTATCATGATTTAATTAAAGACGTTCCTAATCATTGTGAACCTGAAGAAATGAACGCAGAAGATCCTTTATTTATTTTATATACCTCAGGTTCAACAGGTAAACCTAAAGGAGTTCTTCATACTACTGGTGGTTATATGGTTTATGCTTCAATGACACATCAATATATTTTTAACTACAAACCAAAAGATATTTATTGGTGTACTGCTGATATTGGTTGGGTAACTGGACATAGTTATATTATTTATGGACCACTTTCGAATGGTGCAACAACTATAATGTTTGAAGGAATTCCAAATTATCCTGATAGTTCAAGGTGGTGGCAAATAGTTGATAAATATAAAGTAAATACTTTTTATACAGCACCAACAGCAATTAGAGCATTAATGCGAGAGGGAGATAAACCAGTTAAAAAAACCTCTAGAAAATCCCTTAAACTTTTGGGAACGGTAGGAGAACCAATAAATCCAGAGGCTTGGATGTGGTACTATAAAACTGTAGGTAATTCTAAATGCCCAATTGTAGATACTTGGTGGCAAACAGAAACTGGAGGTATAATGATTGCTCCTCAAACAGGTGCAATTCCTCTTAAACCTGGATCTGCAACAAAACCTTTCTATGGAATTAAGCCAGTGCTTGTAGATAAAAACGGTAAAGAAATTAAAGGAGCTGGAGAAGGAAGATTATGTATAGCTCAATCATGGCCTGGACAAATGAGAACTGTTTATGGTGATCATCAAAGATTCATAGATACATACTTTTCTCAATTTAATGGAAAATATTTCACGGGCGATGGATGTAGAAGAGATAAAGATGGATATTATTGGATCACTGGTCGAGTAGATGATGTAATTATTGTTTCGGGACATAATCTTGGTACAGCTGAAATTGAAAGTGCGTTTGTCGCTCATCCAAAAGTAGCTGAAGCTGCTGTAGTTGGTTACCCTCATGATATTAAAGGTAATGGTTTGTATTGTTATGTAACCTTGAATGCAGGAGAAAGCGAAACTGGTGAACTAGAAAGAGATCTAAAACTTTGGGTTAGAAAACAAATTGGTCCTTTAGCAACTCCAGATCTAATTCATTTTACTCCGGGTCTTCCTAAAACAAGATCAGGAAAAATAATGAGAAGGATTTTAAGAAAAATTGCTGCTAACGAGCACGGTCAATTAGGAGACACCACTACTCTAGCAGATCCAAGTGTTGTTGATAGTTTAGTAGATAATAGAAAAAATATTTAAAACTGAATTAAATCTTTAAACTCTTGTTTGACAACATCCCATTTTAAAATCATTGAATTTAAAACAATCTTTCGATCTAAAGTTTTTAATTCATCTGCAATAGGAGCCCACTTATATAAAGAAAGAGCACTAGGATTAAAAGGTAAGTCTTGATAATAAACATCCCAATTTATTTTCTCTAATCGTTCTTCAAAACTTTTCCTAGCTTCATCAATAATATCTAACGGCATCTTATTAGAAATTTCGTCATCTAAAATTTTATTGAAAATTTCGTTTGCATTGTGAATGTCCTGATAATTAAAATTAACTTTTAAATATGAAAAAGTAAAAAAAGTTAAATCTTGTAATGCAACCGAATAAATATTCCATTTAGCAAGATTTACTGATGACATAAATTCATCGTTATCAAAATGAAGAACATATCTTGTTCCCATTCGAGTTTTTAAATAATTATATAAAGTAACTTGGGTTGCCCAAGCAGATTTTGTTTGAATAAATTGCTCTAACTCATCTAAATTTTTTATTTTTTTTTTGGGAATAAACGCCTTAAACATAGCAAATAAATACGTTTTGAAATCCTCAAGTTTTATATCTCTCCAGGTTAATTTGTATTTTCCCATGTTAATTTGTAAGTGCGCCAATTATATCTTAAAAAAGTAAGTAAATAAGTACCTAATATGATCAATTTTTAGGGTTTTCAAAGCTCTCATAATGGTTATGGTTTCAACCAGTTATAACTAAAAAGAGAGGTATAAATGTCAAATCAACAAAAACACTGGGAAAAAACCAGGGGATTGTTATTTATAACATTAGCAATCTGGTTTGTTTTCTCAATTGGCATCTTTCTCTTTGGAGCTGAAATGAACGAGGTCACAGGACCTTTCGGTTATCCGTGGACATACTGGTTTACATGTCAGGGATCTCTTGGTGCTTTCGTAATCTTGATTTTCTGGTTTGCGAATAGACAAGAAAAAATCGATGAAGAGTTCGGCTTTAGCGAAAGAGAGGACGAATAATGAAAGGTAATTTCATAGATAATTTGCCTAAAGTTTACGGGATCTATACCGGAGGATTTATAGGTTTCATAATCATTATGGCAATTGCTGAACAGATGGGTATGACAGCTAAAGCGATCGGTATCGCTTTTGTTGCATTTACTGTATTCATCTATGCATTAATCGGTTGGCTATCAAGAACAGCCCAAGCAGATGCATATTACGTAGCTGGTAGGCAAGTACCAACAGTCTTCAATGGAATGGCGACTGCAGCAGACTGGATGTCTGGTGCTTCGTTCGTTGCGATGGCGGGTGGTATTTACTTTAAAGGTTACGGTTATATGGCACTACTTGTAGGTTGGACTGGTGGTTACGTGCTTGTTGCATCTTTATTAGCACCATACCTAAGAAAATTTGGCTGTTATACAGTTCCAGATTTTATAGGAACTAGATACGGTGGTAATTTAGCTAGATTTAGCGCAGTTGTAGTTTTAACTGTTGCTTCATTTACTTATGTGACTGCACAAATTAACGCTACAGGTACTATTGCATCTGTTGCACTTGATATCCCATTCCAATACGCAGTTTATGTTGGACTAATAAGTATTTTATTATGTTCGATGTTAGGTGGTATGAGAGGGGTAACTTGGACACAGGTTGCACAATATATCGTACTAATTATAGCTTACCTACTTCCAGTTTTCTGGATCAGTAACAAAATGGGTGCAGGTTTCTTCCCTCACTTTATGTTAGCTGACGAGGTAGCTAGAATTGGTGAATTGGAACAACAGTTTGGTTTTGTTAAAAACGCAGCTGCTGATCTAAAATCTGTACCTAAAGGGTTAGCAGGAATAACTAAAGCTCACTCTGCAGTTAACGCTACGCCTTGGGCATTTATTTCATTAGCATTAGCGATGATGATGGGAACAGCTTCATTACCGCACGTGATGATGAGATACTTTACTACTCCAAGTGTAAAAGCAGCTAGAAAATCAGTAGGTTGGTCATTATTCTTTATCTTCCTACTTTACTCTTCTGCTCCAATGTTAGCTACTTTATCTAAGTTATCATTGATTGACCCGAATTTACCAACTGGTATTATCGGTAAGACATTTGCAGAAGTGGAAGCGATAGATTGGTACCAAAACTGGAACCAAGCAAACCTAATGTTTATCAGCGACTTTAACGGAAATGGAACTCTTGAATTGAATGAGTTCTTCATGGGTGGTAAAGCCGTTGTATTAGCAACACCAGAGATAGCTGGATTACCTTATGTAATTTCAGGTCTAGTTGCTGCAGGAGGTATGGCAGCTGCCATGTCTACTGCTGATGGTTTGATTCTAGCGATTGCAAACGCTATATCACATGATGTTTACTATAAAATCATTGATCCAAAAGCGGAAACTGCAAAACGACTACTTGTTGCAAGGGTATTACTTGTAATAATTGGTTTTGCTGGAGCAACTATTGCAGCAATGGAGATTCAAGGAATCTTAGGTTCGGTTATATGGGCTTTTGATTTTGCGATGTCTGGATTGTTCTTCCCACTAGTACTTGGTGTATGGTGGAAGAGAGCTAATAGACAAGGTGCTATTGCTGGTATGCTAGGTGGTCTAATCGCCGGTGCGTGGTACTTAGTTTGGGTACGAACTGGTGGAAGTGGATTCCTGGGAATTACACAGTTAACATTTGGTATCTTCGGATCAGCTGTTAGTTTAGTTTTAATGGTGGTAGTTAGTTTAATGACTGCAGAGCCAGATAAAGCTACTCAAAAAATGGTTGATGACGTGCGTGTACCGAGTGGTAAATCAATTCTTGGTAAATCACACTAAATAATCTTTTAAAGGGGCGATTAATTTCGCCCCTTTTATTTCAATAAATTTTCCAATATAAATTTTGAATGTCGGCAAATTTTCATCCTTTAGTTTATTTTATTGATTATTTGCTTGGGATTATCATGTGGACTCTAATTGGAAGAGTAGCGATGAATATTTTTCAAAAAGAAGATTCACAATTCTTTTTCATGAGAGTGTTTGTGAAATATACTAACCCTTTAATTAAATTATTTAAACCAATCACGCCTTCATTTATTATTGGTCCATTGGTACCTTTATATGTAGCTTGGTTCTTTTATATGATCAGATTTTATCTAATGCCTTGGATCTTGGGCTATTCAGTAATGGGAATGTTGTCATTTCCTTTGGAGAGTGAAATTTCTAGACAAATTTATCAATTTTTTAATTCATTTTAATTTTTAAAATTGATACTAGTTAATCTAGTAATCAATGAAAAATATACAAATTTCACCGTCAATTTTATCAGCTGACTTTAGTCAATTAGGTTCAGAAATTAAAAGACTCGAAGAGGGTGGAGCTGATATGATTCATGTGGATGTCATGGATGGTCATTTTGTTCCTAATTTAACAATAGGTCCACCTGTAATTAAAGCTCTTCGAAAGCATTGTTCATTAAAATTTGATGTTCATTTAATGATATCACCAGTCCATAAATATATAGATGCTTACGCTGATGCAGGGGCAGATATAATTACTATTCACCCTGAGGCAACTGATAATTTAGAAAATTCAATTAAAAAGATAAAAGAAAAAAATAAGAAAGTTGGAGTTTCACTTAATCCTGAAACTAAAATTGATTTAATTTTAGATTTATTAGATCAAATAGATTTGGTCTTAATTATGAGTGTAAATCCTGGATTTGGAGGGCAAAAATTTATGCCAGAAGTTTTAGAGAAAATTAAAGATTTAAAAAAAATAAGAGAACAAAAAAAATTGGATTTTGATATAGAAATTGATGGTGGAATCAATTTTGATAACTGCAAAAGTGCAATCGATGCTGGTGCAAACATTCTTGTTTCCGGTACTACAGTGTTCAAAAGTAATGATGGAGATATTAAGAAAAATATTAATTTATTAAAATTAAAATAAGTTAATGATTAATAAAAATTCCTTTGGCATTTTAGGTCAATTTTATTTTAATATAAAAGAAAGTTTTAAATCAATATACCAAAATTCAAATTTTTACGAAAAAAAAATATCAAAAACTTTTGATAATAGTTTTGAATATAAACCAAGTCCTCATTTGCTTTCGTCTATAATAAAATATCAGAATAAAAAATACAAAATTGAAGACTTTGCTATTGAATCAATTTGGCAAAATAATTTAAGCTCAAAGGATTATGAAAAATTAAATAATTTTTTCTGGTTTTTTAGCTTAGATTTAAAATCTTCAAAAAAAACTACACAAACGGTTATAAAAAATTGGATTTCAAATAATAGTAAATATCAGAAAAAAAGCTGGCAATTCGATTTAACAGCAAAAAGAATTATTTCATGGTTATCAAATCATCAACTAACTTATGAAGATAGTGACCAAGAATATAGATCCATTTTTGATCATATGATTCAAAAACAAACTAATCATTTGTTAAATGAAATCAATAACTCAAAAGAATTGGAGAATAAGATGATTGGGTGCGCTGCAATCATTTTAACTGGATTAGCTTACAAAAATGAAAAACAATATCTTGTAAATGGATTAAATTTATTAAAAAATATCATTAAATCCTCGATTGATAATCAAGGCTTTCCAAAATCAAGAAATATCCGACAACTTATATTTTATTTAAAATATTTTATTATTATTAGGGAGTGGTTTAAAGGATCTCAAAGTTTAATTCCTGAATATATTGATGAAAACATTTATTATTTAGGGTCAAGTTACGCTTTTATATGGCAAAATATAAAGCAAGATATTTTTTTTAATGGTAATTATTTTTCTGAAAATAGAGAATTTGATCAATATTTAAAAAGGTTTGGTTATTCTTTTAAAAGTCAAATCAATGAACTTGGTGGATATGCAGTACTAAAAAATAAAAAGATAATTCTTGCTGCTGATATTGGATCTAGTCCCAATAAAACCTTTTCCAATGACTATCAAGCAGGTGCCTTATCATTTGAAATATTTTCTAATGATAAAAAATTAATTTCTAATGCAGGTTACTATTCAGATAAAAATAATAAATTTAATAAATTATCAAGAAGTACAGCTTTACATTGTGCTTTAACAATTGAAGATTATTCTTCTTGTAATTTTATTAAGCATCAAAAAAATTTGATTGTTGATAAAGGACTGAAAGTATCAAAAAAAAATGTAGTTTTTGAAAATAATTACTGGAAAATATCAGGTACACATGATGGATATTTAATTAAATTTGGAGCCATTTATGAGAGAGAAATTGAGTTCTACCCAGAACAAATGAAATTTATTGGCTATGATAAGTTATTTAGAAAAATTTCAAATAAAGAAATTAAGTTTGATATTAGATTTCATCTTGATCCGAACTCAAAAGTGATGAAAACACAAGATAACAAATCTATACTAATTGAATTAGAAGAGGAAGGTTGGAAATTTAGTTGTGATAAATTTGATATTAATATTGATAATGGTTTATATTTCGGTAATAAAAATTCATATAAAGAAAACCAAAATATTTTTATCTCAGGAATGAACAATGAAAAAGAGCAGATAATTAAGTGGGAGATAAGTAAATTATAATGAAGAAAAAAATCAGAACAGCTCTTATTTCTATATCAGATAAAAATAACTTAAAACCATTGTTGAATATTTTAAAAAAGAACAAAGTTAAAATAATTAGCTCGGGAGGTACTTACAAAGAAATTAAAAGGTTAAAATTTAACTGTTTAGAAGTATCTGATTTTACCAATTCACGTGAGATTTTGGAGGGTAGAGTAAAAACTCTTCATCCAAAAATCCATGCAGGAATTTTAAATAAGAGAGAGAAAAAATCTCACTTAAAAGATCTAAAAGATAATGGTTTTGAGAATATTGATTTAGTCATTGTTAATTTTTATCCATTTGAAAACACTCTTAAAAAAACAAAAAACCATAAAAAAATTATAGAAAATATTGATGTAGGTGGCCCTACAATGGTTAGGTCTGCAGCTAAAAACTATAATGATGTGACAGTAATAACTTCTTCAGACCAGTATGGGGAATTAATTGAAGAATTAAAAAAGTTCAAAGGATCTACTTCCTTAAGTTTTAGGGAAAAACTATCAAGAATAGCTTTTACTGAAACAGCTTATTATGACTCTGTTATTTCTGACTATTTTAATAAAAAAACAAATACTATTTTTCCTAAGAAAAAAGTTTTGCATGGAAATCTTACAGAAAAACTTAGATACGGAGAAAATCCTCATCAACAAAGTGCAATCTATTCAAGTAGTTCGAATACAAATTTAAAACAAATTCATGGAAAACAACTAAGTTATAACAATTATAATGACATATTTAGTGCTTTAACTATTTCAAGATCTTTACCAAAGGGTAAAGGAACAGTCATAGTTAAACATGCAAATCCATGTGGTGTTTCTATTAAAAATGATCATTTAGAAAGTTATAAATCTGCTCTTTCTTGTGATCCGGTAAGTGCTTTTGGTGGAATAGTTTCTTGTAATTTTAAAATTACTAAAAATTTAGCTTTAGAATTAAATAAATTATTTTTAGAAGTAATTATCGCAAATGGATTTGAAAGTAGTGCTATCAAAATATTAAAAGCTAAAAAAAACTTAAGACTAATTGATGGAACAAATTACTCATCGGAAGAACTTCTTAAATTTGTATCATTCAACCAAAATATAATGATACAATCAGAGGACCTAAATTTATTTTCAACTAAAAATTTTAAAATCGTTTCAAAACAAAAACCAACATCAAAACAACTTAAAAATCTTATTTTTGCTTTCAATGTATGCAGGTATGTCAAATCAAACGCCATAGTCTTAGCATCAAACGAAACCACTGTTGGTATTGGCTCTGGTCAACCAAGTAGATTAGATAGTTGTCAAATAGCAATAAATAAAATGAAAAAATTTAATCTTCAGAAAGATAACTTAGTTGCTGCCTCAGATGCTTTTTTTCCATTTGTAGATGGTATCGAAAAATTAGTCCAATCAGGTGTTAGAGCTGTTATTCAACCATCTGGATCAATAAGAGATAAAGAAATAATTAAATTTGCAAACGAGACTGGCACTGTGCTTCTTTTTTCAAACACAAGACACTTTAGGCATTAGATATTTTATCTATTTTTGCAGCTAGAATAAAATCACTCTCAGCTAGACCCTTTATCGCATGCGTAAATATTTTAATTCTCGCATAACCCCACCCAAACCATAGATCAGGATGATGACCTTCAGCTTCAGCTATTTGTCCAACTTTATTTACAAATTCCTGACTTTTTAAAAAGTTGTCAAATTTAAAATTTTTGATTAAATGAAAGCCGTCAATTTTATCTTCTAAAACTTCCCAGCCATCAACTTTTTTAAGATATTTATGTATCTCCTCCGCATTAAATGGAGGGATATTTCCTTCACAAGGAACACACTTTTTATTTGCTAGATCACTCATAATTTTTTTTGGAGCGGGCAAAGGGGGTCGAACCCTCGACCTTCTCGTTGGCAACGAGACGCTCTACCACTGAGCTATGCCCGCTTGTTTAAAAACATTATAGTAAGCAGGTTTTATAAATGCAAGTAATAAGAAGAGAATTTTATTTTAAATAATTTAATTCTTTTAAATTATTTTTAAATATTAAGTTTAATTTTTCCTGATAGGTTTTATCAAACATACTTTTCCAATCATTTTTTGGTCCTAAATGAAAAAAAGGAATTTTTTTAGTATCATTTTTTGACAATACAGACTCGAGAAAACCATCATTTTTTTCCATATTTTTCATTTTTTCAAAATTAGTGGATTTTACTGAATTTCGAGCTTTTAAATAATTAAATTCTTTTTTTTGTTCTGTGATATTTTGAATAAATTCAATTATTTCTCTCAAAATATCAAAAGTTTTAACATTTAAATCCTCATATCTGATTAACTTTACTGGAAAAATCTTTTGGTTCACCCAGGACTTATAATTTTTCTCCCAAGAGCTAATAAATTGAAAATCACTAAAATCGTCTTTTACATGATAGTCATGAATGTATTTTTTTTCACTTAACATAAAATTCAAGGCTTCATCTATTGATAATTCATAATGATTTTGAATTGAAGTTAATACATTCCGTGGGTCACGAACAATATAGATGGCGCCTATGGTATTTTTTTTATTTGTAAAATTATTATTATTAATTGAACCTAAGATATTATGAGTTTTAAAAAAATTTAATTTATTATTTTCATTAATTTTTTCCTGAGCTTTTACCCAAAATTTTGATGTATCTGTGACTACTTTAGAGTCATATTTAAAATGGACAAAATGTCTTCTTTCTGGAAATTGAGCGATATTTTCAAGTAAATTTTGATTAAATATTCCATTCTCTGAATAAAAATATGATGATAACAAAGATCTTAACCATGTATTTCCGCTTTTGGGGTATGAGGCTATCCAAAATATCATTTAAATTTTTTTTAATAATATATTATAAGTCAATAAATGAACAATTTTCCTAAAATAATTCCTATATTTCCTCTAAGCAACTTTATCATTTTTCCAAATACCACAGTGCCTCTAAATATTTTTGAACCGAGATACCTTGATATGGTCAATGATAGCATGAAATCAGATAAATTAATTGGGATGATCCAGCCAAAAAATTCTAAATATGAAAATGATAAACCAAAATTACACAATGTTGGT
>CACBWE010000003.1 GCA_902542855.1 uncultured Pelagibacteraceae bacterium
ATACCACTAAATCAAATTTGTTTAATAGATCTAATGTCTCTATCAGGAAGTAGAGAAATCAAGGTTTTAACATCAATTTGTTTATCAGGATGGATCCAATTTTTTTGAATTTCAAATAAAGGAAATAATACAAAATTTCGTTTATGCATCATTTTATGAGGTAAACTTACTTTAGCTTTTTTTTTCGATACCAATTTATTAAAATCGATTATGTCTAAATCGCATATGCGGGGAGCGTTTTTTTTTGCTTTTTTTCTACCTAATTGAGTTTCTATAGATTTACATATTTTTAAAAGTTCTTGAGGATTATAATAGCATCTTAATTTTAGAATAATATTTAGGAACTTGGGTTTTTTTGGATCTGGCCAGGAAGGAGTTTCATAATAGCTTGATACTGAGAGAAAATCTAAATTATACTCTGCTAATAAAAATTTTGCCTTTTCTATATTTGTTTTTCTAAGACCTAAATTTGACCCCATTCCTAAAAAAACAATTTTAGCTTGATTTTCTAATATATCTTGCCTTTTCACGGTTCCAATCTCTACTTTTTTTGGTTGCTCTTTTATCATATTGTTTTTTTCCTTTAGCAACAGCTAATTCTATTTTGGCCTTTCCTTTTTTAAAATACATTTTTGTTGGAACTAATGTAAAACCATCTCTTTGCATTTTACCTATTAATTTATTTATTTGCTTTTTATTTAGAAGTAACTTTCTATCATCATTTGGATTATGATTAGAATAACTGGCATGCTTATATGGAGATATGTGTGAATTAATTAAAATAATTTCACCCCCCTTTTCAACAGCGTAAGACTCGGCAATATTCACCTTTCCATCTCTTACTGATTTAATCTCAGATCCTTTTAAAACAATTCCAGCTTCAAAAAGATCTTCAAAAAAATAGTTAAAACTAGCTTTTCTGTTTAAACAAATGATTTTTAAACCAGGATTGGTTTTTTTGTTCATTAAACTAATTTAGCAGACTGTAGCGCTTTTTTTACAATTTCTTTTGTTGTCTCTGTTACTTTGACAAGTGGCAATCTTACATTGTCATCACAAAGTCCTAAAAGTTTAGCAGCAAATTTTACAGGACTAGGATTGCTTTCTACAAACATTGAGTGATGAACTGGTTGTAGTATTTTATCTAGTCTCTCTGCTTCTTTTATCTCATTATCAGTATCTGACTTTGAAAATCTTTGAAAATCAGAGCAAAGTTTAGGTGCAATATTTGCTGTTACACTAATAGTGCCTACACCACCACGCTTATTAAATTCAAAAGCATTATCATCATTACCTGTTAATTGAATAAAATCCTTTCCCATTTTTTTAAGTGTTTGATTTACTCTATCTAAATCACCTGTTGCGTCTTTAACACCAACTATATTTTTTAATTCATACAGCCTAGCCATTGTATCCACAGACATGTCAATTACAGATCTACCAGGAATATTATAAATTATAATTGGAATCCCACACTTATCATTAATTGCTTTATAATGTTGATACAAGCCTTCTTGCGTTGGCTTATTGTAATAAGGAGTAACTATCAAAGCTCCATTAGCTCCTGCTTTTTCTGCATGAGAAGTTAAGGAGATCGCTTCGTCTGTTGAGTTAGAACCTGTTCCAGCAATTACTGGAATTTTTCCATTACTTTCTTTAATGCATAAATCTATTATTCTTTGATGTTCATCATGACTTAGAGTGGGAGATTCACCTGTTGTACCAGCTGGAACAAGTCCATTGGTACCATTATCAATATGGAAATGGATTAATTTTATATATGCATCCTCATCTAGACCATTATTTTTAAATGGTGTAATTAAAGCAACATTTGATCCTTTAAACATAAATACTTATAACATAGTTTAAGGATTCATATACTAAAAGATTATGTTCAGAAAAATATTAATTGTAGGTTTCACTATATCAATATTATTGTTTTCAAATAATCTCTTCGCAGAAATTAATTCAGTTGTACCCTTAAAAAAACCTGTTTTAAGTAAAGAAGAAATTCAAAAGAAAATATCTATAAATATCCTTAAACCTTTAAAGAAACCCTCGAAAACTAAAGAAGTTAAAATCGAAGATGTGATTGTTAAAAAAGAGTTGGTTTTAAAAGAAAAAAAATTAAGTTTTAAAATACCTAAGAAAAAGCCAACTGTAGCCGGCATTAGCTCAGCAATGAATATAAAGATTTCAAAATATTATAGTAAAAGAGACTTCGGGTTAGCTAAAAAAGCTATTTCAGAAATGCAGAAAAGTAAATGGTCATCTGCACTTAAAATAGCAAAAAAAGCAAAAGACAACTCAATTTATAATTTTATACAATGGAGACATCTTTTAACCTCTGGTAATCAAGCTTCCTTCTACGAATATCAAGTTTTTTTAAATAAAAATTCGGATTATCCTAGGATAGACAGAATTAGATATCTTGCTGAACACAAACTAACAACAGAAAGTGTTTCACCTAAAAAAATAATAAATTGGTTTAGAGAAAAAGATCCATTAAGTGGTTATGGAAAAATGATACTAGGAGAAAGTTATATTTTAGTTGGAGACAAAAACAAGGGTACCAAACTAATTAAAGAGGGCTGGATAACAGCAGATTTATCAAAAAATGAATTAAAATATTTTAGAAAAAAATTTAAAAAATATTTAAATGCAAATGACTATATTAAACGAGCTGATTATTTAGCTTGGAACGGAGATCGTTGGGATTTACAGAGATTAATAAGGTATCTGCCAAAAGATTACGAACTTTTATACAATGCAAGACATCTTTTAATGAGTAAAGGATATGGGGTTGACCAAGCCATAGCAAATGTTCCTCAAAAATTTAAGAATGATGCTGGGTTAAACTATGATCGATTGAAATGGAGAAGAAAAAAAGGACGTGTAGATTCTTCAGCAGAAATCTTATTGAAAATAAGAAATGATAAAGAGTATTTAGTTAGACCTGATAAATGGTGGAAAGAAAGAGAAATTATTTCTAGAGCATTGCTTTATAAAAAGAAATATGAAATTTCATATAAAATTTCAAGTAACCATGGAATGACCAAGGGAGCTGAATATGCAGCTGCAGAATGGATGAGTGGTTGGATAGCATTAAGTTTTTTAAATGATCCAATGACTGCTAAAGATCATTTTAAAAATTTTTATAAAAATGTAAGTTATCCAATAAGCTTATCTAGAGGTGCTTATTGGCTTGGAAGAGCAAATGAAAAAATAGGCGAAATAGAAAAATCAAATAATTGGTACAAAGAAGCCGCAAAATATCTAACCACATACTATGGTCAATTAGCCTTTTTAAAATTAAATCCAAATGGAAAATTTGAGTTAGAAAAAGATATTGAAATTGATCCAAAATATAGAATTCAATTTTTTAATAAAGAGCTTGTAAAAATTTCTTATCTTTTAGACGAATTAAAGAAAGATAAATATACAAAACATATTTTAAGACATTTAGCTAACGACAATATAGCTAAAGGCAGTGAAGTTTTGGCTGCAGAATTAGCTACAATTATAAACAGATATGATTTTGCTATTCAGGTTTCAAAAATTGCATCCTATCAAAAAAGATTTCATAATAAATACAACTACCCAATAATTAGCACTCCTAAATATATTAATAAAAGAAAAATTCCAGAAAGTGCTTTGATCTTATCAATAATTAGACAAGAAAGTGAATTTGATTTGGAAGCTAATAGTCATGCTGGTGCAAAAGGATTAATGCAATTGATGCCATACACTGCAAAATTAGTTTCGAAACAAGCTAAACTTCCTTATTCAAAATCAAGATTAACCACTGATCCAGAATATAATATTAATTTAGGTTCACATTATATTGCAGGTTTAATTTTACAATATGATGGTGCTTACCCATTTGCAGTAGCTGCTTACAATGCTGGACCTAATAGAGTTAAATATTGGAAAAAAATAAATAAAGATCCACAAAAAAAACAAGTTGATTATGTTGATTGGGTTGAATTAATAAAATTTAGAGAAACAAGAAATTACGTTCAACGTGTAATGGAAAATTATAATGTCTATAGATATATCCTGGAACAACGTCCTGTGACAATGAAAAACTTTTTTATAGATCAGCCTCTATTTTAATGGCGGAAGAGGAGGGATTCGAACCCTCGGTACAAGTTTCCTCGCACGGTCATTTAGCAAACGACTGGTTTCAGCCTCTCACCCACTCTTCCGTATGACATTGTGTATTAAGCGATTGTATTGAAAATTCAATATATATAAAGTAATTATTCAATTATTATGAGAAATAAGTACTCAGTATTTTCGCTAATCAAGAATGCTCTTTCGTATCATGAAAACTGGCAAAGGGCGTGGAAAGATCCTGCTCCTAAAAAAAAATACGACGCTGTTATTGTTGGTGGTGGTGGCCATGGATTAGCAACGGCTTACTATTTAGCAAAAAAACACAATATGAATAATATTGCTGTAGTCGAGAAAGGTTGGATTGGTGGAGGAAATACTGGACGGAATACTACAATTATTAGATCAAATTATCTATGGGACGCCAGTGCAGGATTATATGACCATGCATTAAAAATTTGGGAAGGTTTATCTCAAGAACTAAATTACAATGTAATGTTTAGTCAAAGAGGTGTAATGAACCTTGCACATAATTTACAAGATATTAGGGATTTAAAAAGACGAACACACGCTAATAGACTAAATGGAATTGATGCAGTCTACTTGAGCACTGAAGAAGTTAAAAAGTTTTGTCCAATCATAAATACATCACCAGATATTAGATACCCTGTTTTAGGAGGAACTTTGCAACGTAGAGCTGGTACGGCAAGACACGATGCAGTTGCTTGGGGATATGCTAGAGGAGCAGATGCAATGGGTGTTGATATTATTCAAAATTGTGAAGTTAAAGGAATTAAAAGAAATGGAAATTGCGTTGAGGGAATAGAAACAACTAAAGGATTTATTAAAACTAATAAAGTTGGTGTTGTTGCAGCTGGTCATTCTAGTGTAATAGCTAATATGGCTGGTTTAAGACTTCCACTTGAAAGTAAACCTTTACAGGCTTTAGTTTCTGAGCCTGTAAAACCAGTTATTGATACAGTTGTAATGTCTAACGCAGTGCATGCTTATGTCAGTCAATCTGACAAAGGAGAATTGGTCATTGGTGCTGGAACGGATGATTACGTTTCTTACACTCAAAAAGGAAGTCACCAAATAGTTGAAGGAACATTAAATGCTATTTTAGAATTATATCCAATTTTCAGTAGAATGAGAATGTTAAGACAATGGGGAGGAATAGTAGATATTTGTCCTGACGCTAGTCCAATTTTAAGTAAAACTTCAATTAAAGGATTATACTTTAATTGTGGTTGGGGTACTGGAGGATTTAAAGCAACTCCTGGATCTGGAGATTTATTTGCTCATACTATTGCAAACGATGAACCTCACAAACTTAATGCTGCATTTAATTTAAATAGATTTGTAAGCGGAGACCTTGTTGATGAACATGGTGCTGCAGCGGTTGCTCATTAATGTTTTTAATAAATTGTCCATATTGTGGAGAAAGAGATCAGCAAGAATTTAAGGCTGGTGGGGAAGCTCATATCGAAAGACCAAAGCAACCAACTGAATTAAGTGATGATGAATGGGCAGAATATTTATTTATGAGAAAAAATATTAAAGGTGTTCAATTTGAAAGATGGAACCATGCACACGGTTGTCGTAAATGGTTTAATATGGTTAGAGATACATCTAACGATGAAATAAAAGCAATTTACAAAATGGGTGAAAAACCACCTTCTCAATAAAATGACTAAAAACTTAAGAGTAAAATCCAGCGAGTACATTGATGAAACTAATAGAATTTCCTTTAAATTTAATGGCAAAACTTACCATGGATTTAAAGGCGATACTTTAGCATCAGCATTACTTGCAAACGATGTTCATTTAGTTGGAAGAAGTTTTAAATATCATAGACCAAGAGGAATTATGACGTCTGGTTCTGAAGAACCGAATGCTATAGTTCAAGTAAACCCTGGTACCAATAGAACGGAACCCAATGTTAGAGCAACTGAAGTAGAGATTTATGAAGGTTTGGAGGCATCAAGTCAAAATTGTTGGCCAAGTGTTGAATTTGATATTGGTGGAATAAACAATTTTCTCTCCCCTTTTTTTCCAGCGGGTTTTTATTATAAAACTTTTATGTGGCCTGCCAGTTTCTGGGAGAAATATGAATTTTTTATCCGACACTCAGCGGGTTTAGGAAAATCACCAACATCAAGCGACCCTGACATTTATGATCACCGTAATGTTCACTGTGATGTATTAGTTGTAGGTGCTGGTATATCGGGAATACTGGCAGCAAAATATGCAGCAAAAAATAATTTTAAAACGTTGATAGTTGATGAAAAAAATGAACTTGGTGGCTCAACTATTTTTGAAAATAACGAATTTAACAAAATTGATAATAAAACTCCTTCTGAATGGTTAAAAAAAGAAATAGAGGAGCTTAAAGGCATTAAAAATCTTGAGATAAAAACTAGAACAAGTGTGGCTGCTTATCATCAATATAATTATCTTCTAGCTAGAGAAAACCTAACTGATCATTTAGAGACTAAAGATAAAACAAATAAAATCAGACAAAGACTTCTTAAAATTAGAGCTAAGAAAGTTATTTTAGCTACAGGTGCATTGGAAAGACCTTTAATATTTAATAATAATGATAGACCAGGAATAATGCTTTCATCTGCTATAAAAAGATATAGTGAATTTTATGGTGTTGCATGTGGTAGTAAAAATATATTTTTTACTAATAATGATAGTGCCTACGAAAGTGCTTTATCATTATACAACAAAGGTATCCATGTTGAAGCAGTCATTGATATTAGAGATCAATCTGAAAGTAAAATTGTAAAAAAAGTAGAAGAAGCAGGTATTAAAATTTACTGGTCACATACAATTGTGGACACAGCTGGATACAAAAGATTAAATAGTGTTTCAATCATGAAACTATCTAATGATGGCACTTCAGTTACTGGAAGTAAAATTTCTATTTCATGTGATTGCTTAGGAGTTGCTGGTGGTTGGACGCCTGCGGTGCATTTATACACACAATCAGGTAGTAAACTTAAGTTTGATGAGGAAAAACAGATTTTCTTACCAAATCAAAATACATCCGAACAAATAAGTGTAGGATCTTGTGGTGGAGATTTTAAAATTGATGAAATCATTAAAAATTTAAATCAAAAGCTTAAAGATAAACTAAATATTAAAGAAACAAATTTAGATAATATTAAAGTTGAGATCGATCAGGAAAATTCAAAAAGAAATATTTGGTTACTTCCTTCTGATATACCTTTAGGTAAAACTAAACCATTTGTAGATTTTCAAAACGATGCAACAGCTAAAGATATCAAATTAGCATTAAGAGAAGGTTTTAGATCTATCGAACATGTTAAGAGATACACAACTACTGGAATGGGTACTGATCAAGGTAAACTAGGAAATATGCATGCATTGGGGATAATTGCTGATACAGCCGGTGTTAAAATGGGAGAATTAGGGACGACTACATTTAGACCTCCTTACACACCATTAACATTTGGAACTATTGTAGGTCGAAATGTAGGAAAGTTTTTTGATATTTTTAGAAAAACCCCAATGAATGATTGGCATGTTGAAAATAAAGCTGAATTTGAAAATGTCGGTCAATGGAAGAGAGCATGGTACTACCCTATTAACGGAGAAAATATGCATCAGGCAGTTCAAAGAGAAAGTAAAGCTGCAAGGGAAAGTGCTGGTATATTAGATGCCTCAACTCTTGGTAAAATTGATATTCAAGGAAGTGATGCTTCTGAATTTTTAAACAGAATTTATACTAATGCTTGGTCAAAACTAGCTATAGGAAAATGTAGATATGGCCTAATGCTAAATGAAGATGGTATGGTTTATGATGATGGTGTTACCACTAGATTGGGTGAAAATCATTACCTTATGACCACAACAACTGGTGGTGCTGCTAATGTTTTAGGTAAACTTGAAGATTATCTTCAAACAGAATGGCCTGAGCTTGATGTTTACTTAACTTCTGTAACAGATCATTATGCTACAGCAAGTTTATGTGGACCTAATAGTAAAAAAATTCTTAAAAAAATAATTTCCAATTTAGATTTATCAGATGAAAGTTTTCCTCACATGTCATTCAAAGAAGCGAAGATCGGCAACATTCAATGCAGAATAATGAGAATTAGTTTTACTGGAGAACACAGCTACGAAATAAATGTTCAAGCAAGCTATGGAAAAGATTTATGGGAAAAGTGTATGGAGGCAGGCAAAGAGTTTAACATTACACCTTATGGAACTGAAACAATGCACTTATTAAGAGCAGAAAAAGGTTTCATCATCGTAGGTCAAGATACAGACGGAACAATGACCCCTATTGATCTTCAAATGGATTGGATTATAAGTAAAAAAAAATATGATTTCATAGGAAAAAGATCTCTTTATAGATCTGATACAATGAGAGAAGATAGAAAACAATTAGTTGGATTATTAACTGATGATCCAAATATTGTTTTAGAAGAAGGAGCGCAAATAGTTTCAGAATTAAATCAAAATCCAGTTGAAATGCTTGGACATGTAACATCAAGTTATTTCAGTCCTAATCTAAACAAATCAATTGCACTTGCAGTCGTTAGAGGTGGAAAAGATATGATGGGAAAAAAACTTTTTGTGCCCATGGAAAATAAAAATATTAATGTCACTATTGCAAATCCAGTATTTTATGATGAGAAAAATGAGAGATTAAATGCTTAACTATAATTCAACTATTAAAAATAAAATTAATCAAGAAAGTATTTCTGTAAAAGAGATTTTTCCGGTAATGAAAATTAATTTAAGAGGTAAAAAAAGAGAGTTTTTAACAAATGTTGGTAAAAATCTTAATATAATTTTACCTACAGAAGCAAACACTTCATCAATAAGTGATAAATTAACAGCAATATGGCTTAGTCCTGATGAATGGATGATAGTCTCAAATGAGCCTTTAAGCAAAGAAACTAACAAATACGAACTATATGAAGTGTTATTTAACAGTATTTCAAAATCAAACTTAGGTGCTGTTATTGATGTAACAGACCAATTTGTTCAATTAGAACTCAAAGGTGAAAATATCTATGAAATCTTTTCAGCAGGATCTCCCTTTAATTTTAATGAATTTAAAGAAAAGAAAGGATCAACAACTCAGACAGTATTAAATCACATTGATGTAATTTTACACCATAAAGATGAAAATATTGTAAACCTATTTGTTAGAAGATCTTTTGCAGAACATCTTTACTCATGGATTGAGGATTGTTGCGCTAAATTATAAACTATCCAGCCATTCACTAAATTCTTTTGTTGCAATTATTACCTCTAAAGTGCTCACCAAATCACCATGAATTTTTTTATCTTTATCACTGACTATCATGCACTCAACACGAGTATGATCGCTTGTGTTTGCATCAGATGTTGCAGAAAATTGAGATATGTATTGTGTGCTATTTTTGTAATAATAATGTTTTTGACTACCTTCTAAAAAATAAAATTTAGGAAATAATTCTTTTAAATCTTCAGCAATTATTTTTTTTATTTTTAAACAATCTTTTTTATTTTCAACGATGTTAATTCCTCTAATAAAATAAATCTTAAAATTACTATCGTTCCTTTTTATAGCAAGGTTAACATATTCATATTGTTTTAAATCTCCTGAATAGGAAACTTCATAAAATTTACTATCTAAAGGGTAATGTCCTTGATCATTATTAATAATTTCATTAATTGTCATATATTTGGTTAAATTATCACCTATACTAAGTCCCTCTAATTCAAAATCTCTAATATCATCAGCTTTAACCCATGATTGAAAACCAAATATCAAAATTAATAATGATAAGAATATCCTCACAACTATTACTTTCTCATTGCGTCCTGTGCATGTCAATATTTTTAGAATCAGAATCAATCTTATGGCTTTGCTTATCAGACTACAATACATAGGATTATGAGAGCAGCAATTAGTGAATATCAATATGCTTCTTCATTAATCCAATTCATATGTTTAAGCGGTGTTAGAGAAATAGAAAAATTATCTCCATAATTTAAATTATTCTCAACTTGTTCTGACCAATTGACACACCACATTCTTATTAAATCTCCGTTAGGATATTTAAATTCAACTACATCAGCATAACTTTTTCCATCCTCAACATTTTCATAATAATATCTATAACTATCTTCAGTCAAATTTTGAGTAATTGATTTTATATCATTTATAACTTTTTCTTTATACTTTTTGCACTTCGTGAAATTTTTAGAAAAAAATGTACCACCAGAAATTTCATAAATCTTAAATTTAGGGTCATTTTTTTTTAAGTGAAAAGAGATATTATCATATTCACTATTACTAATAGTAAATTGATATTTAATATATTTGTCACTCTTAGGATATTTCATTTGAAGAGCGTTTGATATTTCGTCCATGTTGTAATGATCAAGTAAACTATCCCCTACACTAAATCCCTCCATCTCGAAATCTCTGATATCATCAGCTTTAATCGGGGACTGAAGGTAAATCATTAAAACCAATAAAAATAGAAGTATCTTCATAAAAACATTTTCCCACTATGATGTATCTGTGTCAAGATTTTGAAATAGTTGAAATTAGTTATTTATACTTTTTAATCTGATCACAACTGATAACATAGTATTTTGAAGTCTGTGCTTATTTGTATGCCTCATTAGTTAAAAAATCATTTGATTTATTTGTTCTTAAATTTACAGCTAGATGATCTTGACCACCATGTTTTTCTGAATAATCGTTACAATGGACTGAAGCTATACCAGTATCTAGCCAAAATGTAATCTGTCTATTTCGTGATCCTTGCCATTGATTATCATTATAAATTTTATCCTGTTCAGTTTTTTTTGCATTTGGAAAAGCAATTTCTAAATCACTCACAATAGAATTTTGTTTTTTAATGCATTGCTCCATATCTTTGGTTAGAAAAATACCAGCCAATGATTGTATTAAATATTTTTTATCGTTAGTTTCGTACATAAAATCTACAGCATCATACACTTCAAAAAAACTCATATTATCATTTTGAGCTCTTTTATATTTATTACTGCCTGGGTAATCCCAGGTATTTTTCACAATAGATGATTTTTCAAAAAAATTTAAAGCACTATCCCCAATGCTCATTCCTTCAATTTCAAAATCACTTATATCATCGGCAATGGTTAAGGATTGAAAACAAATTAATAAAGCTAAAAATGTTAATAATATTTTCATAAAATTAATAATTTTTATTTTTAATAAACAGTATCAAGATATTTATCAAATTCCTCTGAGTCTACAGCAACTACTAATCGTGTATATTTATCACCATTCCTATTTATATCGAAGCAAACAATTGAAATCGGCTTTCTATCACTATCTATTATTTCAAAATCAATGTACTTTACAGCTAATTGTTCTTTTGTTTTTCTATTTTTTTCTAAAAACCATCTCTTTAAATTATATTTATCACCTGTTACAATTAAAATTTCTTTCGCAATGCTCTCTTGTTTTTTATAACAATCATCTATGTTTCCATCTTGATTAATCAATAATCCCTCAAGACCATAAATTTTATATGTAGAGTCATCTTGCTTTAAAATAATTCCAACATTGTCATATGTTTCGTATTTATCTCTATTATCCCAAGAAGAAATTGTTACAAATTTATTTTCATAAAAATAAGCTTTTTCACTTCCTAGTGCTTCTTTTATTTGTTTTTCAGACATAAAATTAAGCAAACTTTCTCCAATACTCATACCTTCAATTTCAAAGTCACTAACATCATCAGCCTTAGTAAACGATTGAAGACAACAGATTAAAATTAAGACTGACAGAAATGTTTTCATATTAAATAGTGTCTCATTACCACCTATGTGTGTCAAGGTTTTGGGTTAATTTTAATTTGTTAAATGAACTATAAATAAAATTACCAAACACATCATTAGGATAGCGCAGTAATTAATTATTACCGTAATTACTTCTTAGCCATTTTTCAACTTCGGTAGTTCCAATTTCAACATCAACATTATCCGAAAAATCCGTTTTATCTGACCAATCTGTATATCTAACTGTAATATATCCTTTGTTTAAATTCAAAAATAAAAGTTCCACAACACTTTCACCTGTTTTATCATCTGGATGTTTAAATTTTTCTGAACTTGAATTATTAAAATCTGTGAATGAATTTTTTAAATCATTTATTATTCTTTTATGTTGATTTATGCAGTCATTTTTATTTTTACAAAGAAGTGCTCCTCTAATACCTGAAATTATATATTGCTGATCATTAGGTTTATAATAGACCTGCATCACATCATAATTATCTATTTTAAAATTACCAGTTTCAGAAAATTCAGATATTCGAAACTTTAAATCAGTACCTTCATCATAGTTTGGAAAATTATCTATTTGATTTTTACTGAAAAAATCAAGCAAACTATCACCTATACTAAGTCCCTCTAATTCAAAATCTCTAATATCATCAGCCTTGGTCCAGGATTGGAAACTAAAGATTAAAATTAATACAGTTAGAAAAAACCTATATTTTAAAAAATTTATTTGTTTAAGTTTACTGATTTGCAACATTTCTTAAAAAATTTTCATACTCATTTGATGTAATTTCAACAGAGATTTGATCCGAATAATCAAGATCCTCATTCATATCGTATACGCTTACTGCAATTAATAATTCCTCATTTTTTGATAATATTTCCATAACGTTTACTATAGATTTACCAGTGTCATCAATCCAATGAGAATCCTTATATTCATCTAGAATTACGTTATTATTAAAAAAAACTTTCAAATCAGTGATAATTTCTTTTTGTTTTGTATAACAATATTTAATATTGTCTTTACACATAATATCTCCACTCAAACCGTAAATAATAAAATTTTTATCATCTGGTTTAATTGTAACTGCAATTTCATCATAAATATTTAAATTTGTTCTCATAGAATATTCATTAGAAGTACCAATTGCTAATCTGACAAACTTATTATCTTTATAAAAATGCGCATAACCGCTGTTCATTTCTGTATTTATTTGTTTTTTAGTAAAAAAATTTAAAAGACTATCACCCAAACTAAATCCTTCTAACTCAAAATCTTTTATATCATTAGCCTTAGCCCATGATTGAAAACTAAAAATTAAAATCAAAATTATTAAAAAAAACCTCATACAAATCACTCTCTCACTGTGTCTTATCAGTGTCAAGATTTCAGAATAAATGAAATTAAAATTAAAAACTCAAGTAATCAAAACGCTATACCCTGGATTATGAGAGTGGTGCGCGATTATTTGTAAGCTTCGTTCTGAATCCAAAATCTTAATTCATCAGTTGTTGAATTTACAGAGAGTGTATTTGTATAAATTTTATTATATTTTTCCTCCATAAATTTTTTATCCCAATCAGTGCAAAATACTCTAATTACACCATCTTTTATATAATAGTCACTTATATAGGCCTTACTCTCTCCCAAATTATTATCATAACGATTTGTGTGATTTCTAATTTCAGCATTTGGAACAATTTTTTGAATTTCGGCATCCACATCTTTTTTTATTTTTAAACATTCTTCAGGCTCTAAATTTATCATTCCCTTAACTGAATAAATTACATATTTTTTATCATTTTTTTTTATATGAAAATTTAAGTTTTCGTATTGCTTCATATTTTCTGGTATTAAACTTAATATCATAAAAGTTTTAGAATTTGGATAAAAGGCAGCTTCCTTAATTTCATTTTCAATTAGATTTTCATCAAAAAAATCCAACAAACTATCCCCAACACTAATACCCTCTATCTCAAAGTCTCTAATATCATCAGCCTTGGTCCAGGATTGAAGACCAATAATTAAAACTATTAATGATAAAAATATTCTCATATTCAACACTTTCTCACTGTGCCTTATATGTATCAAGATCTCATGGAAATTAAAATTAATATTGGTAACCTGCTTGATCAAACTACTAGACCTAGGATTATGAGGGCCATGCTCAAGCATTATTTAATAGATACTATCCAATCATCTAATTCTTTCCTAATAATACCTAATCTACCGTGATTTGTATAATCACTAATATATTTATTTTTATATTTGTAACAAGTTACTTGTATAAAATCTCCATTAGAAAAATAATATTCATTTAAATCCATAAAACCACGCCCAGAGGACATATCTGAATTTAAAGCTTCTTCATATTTTAAGTTAGTAAAAATACTTGAAATTTCATTATTTATTTTTAACCTTTTAGCATTGCAATCCTCTGGTAATTTATCCCAAGAAAAAACTCCATCAATTGAATATATTTCATAATTTTTATCATTGGTTTTGTAATGAATCTGTATAAATTCATAATTATTACTTAAATTATAAATATCTACAGAAGTAAATTTTTTATTAGTCTCCTCATAATTATAACTAATATTTTCTTTTATTTCTTTTTCTGTAAAATGGTCTAATAAACTGTCTCCAATACTGATTCCTTCTATCTCAAAATCACGTATATCATCTGCTTTGGTTAATGATTGAAGGCTAACAATAAATGTAATTATTATTATAATTATTCTCACTTGATCATGCTCCTTCAGATTTTAATAACATTATAAAGAAATCTCTCAATTTTATCATTTCATTTGTGGGATTTGGATTATATTGATTTATCTCATCTAAAAGCTCTTGAGCAGTAGCATCATGTAAACCATCTGAATTTACCCATTGGGAGGCACTTAATAACCAAAATTTTTTTGCCATTGAAAGATCCTGATCTAACCCAGCTAACCCAGAATAATAAAAAAATCCCATATTATAACTTGCTATTGTAAAACCTAAATCGGATGCTCTTTGGTTCCAGTATATAGCTTGTTCATTGTCTTTTGGAGCCCCATGTTCACCTGTGAAATAAGTCCAACCAACTGTTGTCATTGCATTAACCTGTTCTTGTTCAGCTGCTGCATTAAGATAATAAATTGCTTTATCTAAAAGCTCTTTATCGTCAGGATTATCATCACTCAAGTATAGATAATAATGACCTAGATTATTTTGCGCTATAGGATCACCATTATCAGCTAATTTTGTAAGTTTATCTATCTCGTTAGCGCTAACTGAAAAGGTAAAAATAGAAAAAAGTATTAAAAATAAAATTTTTTTCATAAATTTAATTAAATTGACACTTGCTATTTTTTAACTTTATAAAATCATTAAAACTAACATTTAAAGTCTCTAAATGATATTTGCTTACTATTGGTTGTTCGCTTCTATCACCTAGTTCAACCACACTTAAATCATCTCTACCTGGAAATGTTACATAACAATTAATTGGGTCAGATCCATCTGTTTTATTTGGACTTAAATTTGACGGGTCATCGTAATGTAATCTAGTAGTAACAGAGACTCTAATTCCATTTAATTTACTATCTACGTATTGAAAATGAATAACATTGGTTTTTACTTCTCTTTTTTCTACTAATTGTTTTTGTAAATCTAATTTTTCACGCTCAATTTGTTTCTTTTCTTCTTCTAGTTTTTCTTTTAATTCTAAATCGTCCTTATTAACATTTTCTAGTTCTTCTTTTAATTTAGCTATTTCTAAATCCTTTTCATTAATTTTGCCTTGAAGGATATTGCTTGAAGTTGATGTGTTCACTTCCTCATCTTTTGGAAGTTTACGTTCTGCGTTTATAATTCTATCTTCGTTATTAATAACTTTTTGCTCAATATCACTTAAAGATACTAATCGATGTGGCTTTTTATAAAGATAATAGGCCCAAGCTAATAATACAGGTAAAATACCCGCTGCTACTAATATCAATGCTGTTGCTTTTGCATATCTCCAAGTGCTTGCTGATCTTTTTAGACGAGCTTGATCTTCGATATACTTATTTACTGGACTATAATCATGAACATCATATTGAATTTTATCATCTGACATTATTTCTTCTTATCGTAGTCTGTAGCTTTTATAGGTCCTTTTTTTATAAGCTCCTCATCATCAGTAGGAAGAGGAACATAAACTAATTCTTTTCTTATAACTTCTTTTGGAACCTCGACCTTTTCATAAACTATTTTTTCTCCAACGTTTTTTTCAACTATTTTTTCAACTTCTTTTTCAACTATAACTTCCTTTTCAACAATTTTAGGTTTAGTAAGTCTCTTTACACCAGCCCATATATATTTATTTATATAAACTGGTATCCAAGCAATATTTCGAAAGAAACGACCAAATCTCTCTTTAATTGGTCTGTTTCTTATCTCATGCATTCTCTCATCTTGTAAATGAAATCCTGCTAATGCCACTAATGAACCAATAATCGATATAATGAATGCCATACTTCCAAACCACAACCAAAAAGCTTTATCAACATCTTTTTGAGAAAGATCAGACTCATCTATTTCATTATCAAGACTATCGGTAAATTTATTTTTAAGTTGATTGCTTTTTGCAATTTTGTTTTCAAGTTTAATTTTTAGTATTTCGTTTTCTGGATTTTCTATAACTAATGTGTTTAACTCATCAATTTCCTTTGTAATCTCTTCAATTTGCTTTTCTAAATTTCCTCCAGATATAAACTCACCTACAACTTTAATTTTAATTGCTATTCTATATATTTGATTTTCCCTAGCCTTTTCTTTTAACTCCTTTTTTTGCTTTACAAGTAAGTCATTTAAATCATCGTAGGTTGTTTTTTGATCGTTCGAATTTTGTATTACATCTGCTTTTTTCTTTAAAAGTGGTTCTAACTGATTTTCTTCAATATTTCTTATTTCATCATTAATTTGAGCTATTCTTAAATTTGCTTTTTTATTAATTCGCTCAATTTCCTTGGTATTTTTTCCACCACTAACAGCAGAAGCTTGAGCTAAATCATTCTCATATTTTTGAATTAATTTTTCTTTTTTATCAATATCATTACTAATTTTATCCTTGTCTTCTCTTAATTTTTTTCTTTTACCACCAAAAACATCTCCCTTAACATTAAATTTGTCGATTTGTTCTTGAATTCTATCTCGCTCTTCAATTAAACCTTCTAATTTATCATTTTCTCGTGCTATAGTTTTATTTAATCTTTCAATATTTGGATCTGCTATATCTACCTGACTATTAAGTAAAGTAATGTCATCAATTCTTTGTTGTTCTATCTCAGATTTTTCTTGATTTTTAATTTTTATATCATTTCGTATATTTTCTATATCTAAATTTAATTTAGTTAAATCAGATTTCAAATTTATATTTTTTATTTTCTCTTTTGTGTCTTCAATTAATTTTCTTTGATCTTCAACTATTTGAGATCTTTGATTATAAGCAAGCTCAAATCCTTGAAGTATTGTTTCAAATGTAATGAAAGTTACAGCAACCAAAGCTAGTAAAAAAACTATTTTCCATACCAATCTACCTGCGTAATAAAAAACTGATGCTAATGGTATTTTTGTTAATTCAATTAAGGTAACAACAAGAAATGATAAGCCAACAATTATACTATTAATATCTAGATCATTAGCAGCTTCTGCTAATTTTAAATCACTTTGACCTTTGCTTAAAAAGAATAACATTGCAATCATAAAACTTACTGATGCAACCATTATTTCAATTGCCCATGCCATAATTATTAATTTTTTACCCCACGGTGCTGTTTTAGCTTTTGGAAAAAATCTGAAATGTATATTATCTAAATTTACCATTTAAAATTCCTTGTAATATTGCATTATTTTTTTATCTTCATCCTTTTTTCTTATATATAAACCTGCAAGTGCAAAAATACTTCCAACTATAGAGAGCACAAAACTTAAAAAGAAAAATATTAAATTGTAATTTTGGTTATATTCATCAATAAAATTATAATTAACAATATAAAGCTCAAAAGTTTGAAGATATGTTTCGAATGAAACAAAAACTAATAACAATAAAGTAAATAAAAATAATAATTTATAAAAAAACTTTTGTGCAAATATTACTGCTGTTGCAACGGGTATTTTACACAAATTCACAAGTAAAATTATGATATACATTGCTATTATTAATATTTTATCTGCATTATCAAGATTTTTAAATATAAAGTAATGACTAAAGAGTATTAGAGTAGCAGCTAATATTAATTCAGTACTCAAGCTTAATTTTATTAAAAAATTATCTATTTTCATTTCTATTTTTAAATTTTTGGAAAAACATAATTGTTTTTCTTTTAATACTTTGCAAAAAACTTTCCTCTATCCCAAAAATTTCTGCAACTTTTTTAATATCTCTGTCTTCTTCTTCGCTATAAACATGATCTTCGTGGGCTAATTGAAATAAGACTGCAATTATAAACTCTAAAAAATCTTTATGTTCATCTCCAATTAATTTTTTTAATCTCAAAGCGTCATAATCAATCGGATTATCATCAGCATTAGCCTCTTCCATTATTCTTACCAAAATCCTTTTTTGGGTGGGATCGTGTGGAATAATTTTTAATATAGCTTCTTCTTCGATTTCACTAAAATGACCATCAGCTTTACATAGTTTTGTTGCTAACGTTAAAACACCAATTATACAAATAGTTTGCTTACTTTCGTGTCTATACTTTTCCCACATACAAGTTCCTGATTTCTCTAAACTAACCATATTTTGAATTGAATGAATACTCATAAATTAATTATAATTATAGCCCTTCCTTAGCATGCAGTTCTGAAATACAGCCTCATATTGAGTTAATTCATTAATAACAATATTGAATTCTTCAGGAGCACACATCAATGGATTTTTACAAATATAACCTGGATGCTTTGATCGTGCTAAAGACTTACAATACATAGTATCATGATTTAAATTTGAATTATCACCATCTCTACTAGTGTAGGTACCAGTTGCACAACCACTTAATAGAATTAAAAACATTATTGTAATTATTTTTTTCATAATTCTAATTTAATTTTTTTATTTTTAATTGCTTGTCCAAGATAAGATTATTTTTTGGACAGATTATTTGTCCAAAATATTTTTTAAAGATGGACAAGCTATTTCAATTTAATCATCTAAATAAGAGTCATGACAAACAACAACAAAAGGAGAAAAAAAATGAGTAAAGTAAATACAAGAACACAGGAAAATAACTTTTCTGTATTGCAGATATTAGGAAGTTTATTTTTAATATTTGCGGTTGCAGATTTTGCATTATCATGGATGGGTGTGAACCTTACACCTTTTATGGGTTCTGCATCGAGATTCTCACCGATTATCTTTGGTGTTATTGGTTCTGTATTAATCAATATGAATAAGGAGGATGGCTAATCTTATGTAAGTCTCCCCTATTTATTTAGGGGAGATAAGATTTTATTATGAAACTAGTATTCTCTTCAATTGCAAGATTGTTTTTTTCTTATAGTAAATTTTTATCTACATTAGTATTAATGAGTACATTAGGTACTACTGTAAATGCTTCTGAACCTAAATACACTTATTTAAAGTGTGATGACAGATATTACCGTCTTAGTGGTCATTACTTATCAAGCAATTACAACATAAGAACAAAAAAATTTAAAAACCATTACAACGTTACAGATTACAAAACAAACTATATTAGAATTCAATATGGTTCTATTATTGATAGAAATACTGGTGAGTATAAAAATTCTAAAGGAGAAGTGATTTGCCAATTTGAAGTAATTAATTCAAAAGACCTTCCAAAGGTAAATGATGGGGGTAAATTATTTTAATGAAAAAAATAATTCTATTATTATTTTTATTTATTACTGGATGTGACAATATTCAAAATAACAATCCAAATGTGAAAAAATCAACTAGTAACATCTGTCATGAAAAAGGATCACAATATTACAAACAAACAAAGAAATACATGAGTTATAGTACAATTGAAGATTGTCTTAATTCAGGTGGAAGATTACCAAGATAATTAAGAGGTATTTAAATTATCTAAATTTTTATGTAATATTTATTATGCAATATTTAAAAAATATAATTATTGCCCTAATCATTTTATTGGGTTTAATCACTTTTGCCCAATCAGAAACTTCTTGGATAAAAAAGAAAGATAAATCCGAAACAGTCAAAAAAGTTGAAGAAAAATCTAATTCAACCTGGATAAAGAAAAAAATTAAGGAAGATAAAAAAGAATATAAAAAAGAAGAAAAGGAAATTACTAAAGAGGTAAAATCTTGGATAACAAAAAAATCTAAAGATAAATATATTGATAGTATTGATAAGCTTCCTGAAAATGCAATTTACTTTACAGCTTCAAATGAAACAAAAAATCTTTTGGTTTATGGATATGTCCAACCAGATGTTAATTCAAAATTAATTAATGGTTATTATGAAACAAGCAAAGGTTTTGGTTATTTTAATGACGGCAAAACTACTTGTAAAATTGGATCTACAGTAATCGATGTGTCTTCGGGAGAAGTTACAGCAAGAGTATCAGGTGAATGTACTAACGGTATAAAATTTACAGGTAAAACATCTCAAAATCAAAATACTGGAATGGGATTTGCTAAGACTAAGGATGGTAAGAATAGATTTCTTTTTGATTTTAATATTCAAAGAACAGAAATTGCTAAATTATATGATTTAAATTTAAATTTTTCTAAAAATAATTCTTTATTAGCTAGTAATCAAAATAATGAAGATGACCAGATCGATATTAAACCCAAAGGTAAATACTATGCTCTTTTAATAGGTAATTCTAATTATATTAATTGGGCTTCTTTAAAATCACCCAAAAATGACGTTAATGAAATACAAAAAGTTTTAAATAGTAAATATAATTTTGAAGAAATTATAACTATTATAAATGGTACTGAAAAAGATATCATGAAAGGCTTTAAAAAATTATCTAAAATAACAACTGACTCTGATTATGTTTTAATTTATTACTCTGGACATGGTGATAACACGGGACTAAATAATTACTGGATACCTGTGGATGGTGAAAAAGAGTCTGGACTAGGGGATTGGATAAATACAGCTGAAATTGCAGATTATATCATGGATAAAATTCCAAATAGACATATAGTTTTGATGTCAGACTCCTGTTATTTTGATGTAAAAACCAAAGGTGGTTCAATTACAAACAGAAAAACAATGTCATATGAAAAGTTATTAAAAAGACGTGCAATTATGTTAGTACAATCTGGTAGCAATGAACCAGTATTAGATACATCAGATGACGAACACTCAATGTTTGCAAAAAGCTTTATTAATTCAATAAAAAACAATCAAAAAATTATCAGAATGTCAGAAATAATTGAAGAAATTATTTTATCTCATTCTGGTATGCAACAGCAACCACTTGGTGTTCGAATGAAAGGTTGGGGTGACACAAGTGGAGACTTTTTATTCATAGCAAAAAAATAATTTATGAAATATCGACTATATTTAGTAAGTTTAATTTATATTTTTTTTGCCTTTTCAGCTCAAGCTTTTGATATCAGAAGTATAAATAACAATAAAATAATATCCAAAGCTGCTTATGATATTAATGATACTAATTTAGTTGATATTGAAAATGCTGAAAATCTTTTTAAACATAATAAAAATACTAAAAAAGCCTTAACTGAAAAACAAAAAGACATAATCAAAAATAATAAAAACAGGAGTCAACCTAAATACAAAGGTGGTGCTGAAGAACTTTATGACCAATACATAAATAGCGTAGTTTTTATTGGAAACTTAAAAAACAATAGACTAATTGGTATGGGCTCAGGTTTTGTGATTAAAGATAAAGGGAAACTAAAAATAATTACAAACTGGCATGTAATAGATGGCGCAGACAGCTTAAAAGTTTGGTTGAAACCTGAAGTAATGGTTGATGAAAATTATTTGATCAATGAAGTAGACTCTTACTCGGCTAAAATAATAAATACTAATGAAACAAAAGATTTGGCTATACTTAAAGTTGAAAACCTACCTTTGAAATTAAAACCTGTTAATTATGGCAAATTCAGAAGTGTCAGACCTGGGCAAACAGTTTTTGCAATGGGACATCCTGAGGGGCTCCTCTGGACCTTTTCACCTGGTTATGTAAATCAAGTTCGACCAAACTATAAATGGAGATATAAATCATCCTCACATAAAGCAAATGTAATTCAAACTGATGCCAACATTAACCCAGGTAACTCTGGTGGTCCTTTATTTGATAAAAATAAAAAATTAATTGGCGTTAATACATTCATTGCTGAAGGAGAAGGTTTAAATTTTGCTATAGCAATTGATGATGTTATTGAATTTATAAATGAAAAACCTAAGCCAATTAAAAAGAAAAAAAGCAAATATATTCAAAAAAAAGATAAAGGAAATACCTGGATAAAGAAGAAGGAAAAGAAAAAGTCTGAAAAAGGATCAATTGATTTATCTGATGCGAGAGAAGTTGATATGAATAAAAATGGTACTATTGATGCTTGGCTTGTAGATGAAAACGACAATGGTATTTATGAAATTGCATATGGAGATGAAAACGAGGATGGTATTATCGAAATTGTAGCTATAGATAAAAATGAAGATAATAATTTTGAAGTTATTTTAATTGATACAAATAAAAATGGTAATGCTGACGAAGCTGAAATCGATGAAGATGAAGATGGTAAAACAGATGTTATTGCCTATGATTACAACGAAGATGGGGAATGGGATAAATTTGAAAATGTATAATTACTTTTGATCGACTGTAATTTTTATTTTCATAATTTTATCTTCTAAATTTTTAATAGCTTCCATTATTTTCTTTTTTTCCAATTTAGATATTTCAATACCTTGATCACTTTTTGGATCTTCCGCCTGTTTAACAACTTCAGTGAGTTTACCATGGAGTATGGTTGACTTAACTAACATTTCATCTATATCGTTAAGTTTGTGAGACTCTAAATTATCTGCAACATTTGCAACGATATATTCATGAGCAATTAATAATGGAGGTGCTTTACCTTTCTTTATACAGGCAACATCAAGTTTGATTGAATCATGATGATCTATGTGTCTTTCAGGATCATTAGGATTGCTACACTTTCTCAAATAAGATGCGGATTTTCCGATTGCTGCTTGAACTTCGTCTTCATTTAAAATCTTTAAAACTTGCATAATACCATTTTCAATTGATGCAGTTTTTCTTATCGTAGCCATAGAATTAATTCTTTAATTTACAACTTCATTATAACTAATTAAATTCATTTTTGTGAGAATAAAAAAATTTATAAAAAATATAATATTCTATACATTTTTGCTTAGTTTAGCTTTTTTAAATACTAATTCTTATTCAGATGAGAGAATTTGTGAAAATAATCTAATTGATCATATAATCAAATTTGGCGAAAGAAATTTTGAATATAATGAATTAAGAAATGATGCAGGCATTCATTTTGCTTATGATTGGGATAGAAAAAATAATAAAATTATAGTTAGAAGGGACAAAAATAATTACCCAATAATTAGATATTCTTTATTTGATAATAAAAATTTTATACCTAATAAAACAATTATAAAAAAAATAGATAATGTTGACTTATCCACTATCAAAGATGAAGATTTAATTAAACGTACTTATTATTCAGGAAATGTAAATTTTGAATTAGATAACGGTAAAAATATTTTGATTACTGCAGGAAAATATAAATTTAATAATTTTAAATTATCTAATTTTGAAATTTTAAGTATACAAAATATTGATACTACCAAAGGTATATTGGAGATGTCTTTTACATCTCAATTTACAAATATAAGAAATGATTTAAAAAAAGATTTAAAGGATACTGATTTCCTTAATAATTCTTCTTTACATTCAATATGTAATGAAGCTCGAAAATTTGAAACCTGGCCTCTAGAGTCAGTTATATTTGATGAATACAGATACGATGCTGATGTTAGAGAAGGTCTAAAAAACAAAGAACTTCTGATTAGTGAAATATTTCAACTTACTATTGACAATAATTTACTTCGAACTTTGAGAACTGAAAAAGGAGTTGGTTTTTTTAGACAATCATTTGATTTTAGAAAATTTCCATTTGATAAACAAAAACTTGTTATTAGAATTGAAAGTGGGGCTGGAAATTATTCTAATAGTAATTTAGAGGACTCTAGTAATATTGGATCACTTACATTTATTACACCAGAACCTGGTGTTTTTCTAAATTTAAATAAATTTTTAAATCCTGAAGTTAATAAACTTAAAGCATGGAAAATAAGTGAAAATGGAATTAAAGTACAAAGCAAAGTATTATCGGAAGATAGATATGATATTTATGGTCAAAAAATTGTACCACGCACAGAAAATGTTCTCGATATAGAAATAAATATTGAGAGAAATTTCCAGCATTACTTATTAAAGATAATGTTACCAGTATTTTTAATTCTTTGTGTTGCCTGGTACGTTTTATGGATACCAACAGAAAAATATGAAGCCAGACTCAACACTTCAATAATAGCTCTATTAGCATTGATTGCTTATAACTTTGTATTCCAAGATGATATTCCTAAATTAGAATATTTAACTGATCTCGATTGGTTTATTTTATTGTCCTATATATTTTGTCTGATACCTGTATTTCTGAGTATTGGTTTCAGCAAGTTTATTGCAACAAATCAAAAGAAGATAATGAAAATAAATAAATTAATCAAAATTTGGGGTGGATTACTTTATTTGATTTTAACTTTACAAATCTTTTATCCTGTAATTTAATTTTTATTAGATTTTCGATAATCCCAAGGCATTTCAAATTTTCCCTGCCACATCCCCTTCTTATCTTGTTTAGCAAGTATTTCATCTGGAACGTATTTTTTAGAATATTTTCTATAGGCAACTGCATGTCCGTTTGCAACTAACCATGCATTTAAATTAGTTTTTCTTTTATAACACTCACCTATTAGCCTTTTAAAGTAGTCAACATCAGAAATTTTACAGGTAATTTTTTGATTATTTATTTTCTTAATTAATGCTTCGGTTGATTTTTGGCCACATGAATAATCTTCGTAAATTTTAAACATAAAAATTGTTAAATAAGGTCTTTTACATTTTTGTTTTTTTTCAGGAGCATCTATTCCATCAAGTCTTATTTTGAAAGTATCTATTTTTATTGTGTCCCCATCTGTAACTTTAGCAAAACCTGAAACAGATGTGATTTCAGATGATTTGACATCTTGGTAAGTTAGAAAGAAAAATATTAAACAAATTACAAATAATAATATTGCTTTTCTTTTTGTAAAAAACATTTTTTAAATAATTTTAAATACTAGCTAGTTTATGTTTAATATAATATTTAACATAAAATAGTAATATCAATGATATCAACCATTGAAAGATAGCCCAAATATAAAAAAAGGTTTTAAAATCTGCATTTAGATACTTTGCAATGTAAAAGGATAAAACTGGTACTATAACGTTTCTGGCAATATTATTAATCATGGCTTTTTCAGATTTTTTTAATGCCATAAAAAACCCATTAGATAAGAAAAATATTGGATAAGCAGGTAAAATAAATGCAGAAATCTTAAGGTACATTGAGCCATGCATAATTACATCTGGATTTGAGGAAAAGAATTTAGGAACAATGTCAGCACTTATAAAAATAACTACACCAGCGATCAACATTATAAATAGACCGTATTTTATCGAAGTAAAATAGGATTGCTCCACTCTATCGTAATATTTTGCTCCAATATTTTGGGCTATTATAGAAATTATTGCTGTATTAATTCCTAATATTGGTAACAAAACTACTTGCTCAATTCTAGTTGCAGATCCATAACCTGCTACGGCATATTCACCAAATAATCCAACATATGTAAAAACAACTGTAGCGGCAATAGAATACCCTAATATAGCAATTGAAATTGGCATTGATTGAAAAAAAATATTTTTTAAGAAAAAAAATTTAGCTTTGAAATGGTCAAAAGTTATTTGTTTAATTCTTTGATTATTTAATATTTTTATCAAAATAACCAACAAAGATACAAATTGAGCAATTAAAGTTGCTATCCCAATACCAGTTATTCCTAATGGTGGTATAAATAAAAAACCAAATATAAAAATTGGATTTAAAATAATGTTTAAGAAAAAAGAAAATATTAGAACATTTCTGTAAGTTTTAGTATCTCCTTCTGCGTGTAAGAATGAATTTAATGCTACTACTAAAATAAATAATATCGTACCTAAAAAAATTACATTTATATATTCAAGTCCAAGAATTGTTACTTCTTTAGAGGAATTCATTAATAAGAATATCTTTTCACCAAAGGCAAATCCTAAAATAGATACAACTATTGAGATTATAATCGAATAAATGATTACATTTCCAAAATAACTTAAAACATTTTTTTCGTTTTTTTCTCCTATACTACTGCCAATCAATGATGTTCCTGCTACGGTAACTCCAATGGATGTCGCAATGATCAAAAAATATATCGGAAAAGACTTACTCAAAGCTGATAAGGCTTCTGGCGATATTTTTCCTGCATAAAAAGTATCTACGATTGTATAAAGTGTTTGGAATAAGGTTCCTACACTTGCTGGTACAGCAAGTTTTCTTACTAACAACGAAACTTCATCTTTTAATAAATTCATTAATTTAAGATTTGTTAATACTCTTTTTGGAAGATATGTCTTTTTCCTGCTTCTTTAGCAAGATTAATTTGTTTTTGTCTCATCCTAAATCTTGATTTTTGATGATCTGTTAGATTATCGTGACAATTTGGACACGAAACACCCTCTTCATATTTTTTTGATTTTTTGTCCTTACGAGATACAGGCTTCCTGCAACCGCTACACATTGAGTAAGAACCAACTTTTAGACCATGTTTTAAACTAATCCTGTTATCAAAAACAAAACATTCACCTTTCCATAAACTTTTTTTCTTATTTGTTTTTTTAAGATAATTTAAAATTCCACCATTTAACTGATAAATGTTATTAAACCCTTTATTCTCCAAATAAACAGATGCCTTTTCACAACGAATTCCACCAGTACAAAACATAGCAATAGGTTGATTTTTTTTTAATTTTTTTAGATATTTTGGAAAATCTCTAAAGTTATCAACATCAGGATTGATTGCTCCCTTAAATGTTCCAACATCGTACTCAAATGGTTTTCTCGCATCTATAAGAACAGTATCCTTTTCTTTAATCAGCTTATTCCATTTGATTGGATCTATATGGCTATCTTTTTTCTTTATTCTTTTATTTAAAGTTAAATTCATAGGAACAACTTCATTTTTAATTTTAACTTTAGGTTTGTGAAACGGTTGAAATAAATTTTTGGAGACATTACTGCTATTAAATTCTTTAAATTTAAGAGTTCTTTTTAAATTGTTAATTGTGAATTTAATGTCTGCAGCTTTACCAGAGATAGTTCCATTTACTCCTTCTTTAGAGATAATTATTGTACCTCTAATGTTTTTCTTTTTTAAAGTTTTTAATAAAACTTTTTGATTTTTCTTTAGATAAGAAATTTTGACAAATTTATAAAAACCAACTACTTCAAACATTATAATTTTCTACAAACAGTCATACCATCACCAAGAGGAATTATTAACTTTTCAACCCTTGTATCCTTTGAGATATGACTATTAAACTCTTTAATATTTTTAGTAAATTTATCATTATTATTTTCATTCACAACTTCTCCATACCATAAAACATTATCAATGATTATTAGACCATTTTTGTTCAATAATTGTAAAGAACGTTCATAGTATTCAATGTAATTCATTTTATCAGCATCAATAAAAACTAAATCAAACTTTTCATTTTTAATTTCATCTAAACTTTCTAAAGCAGGTTTAATTAATGTTTTTATTTTATGATCTTGATTAGCTTTTTTAAAAAAATCTATTGCAACTTTATTAGTTTCTTCATTTTTATCTAAAGCAATTATTTTGCCGTCATCTGATAATGCCAAAGCCATAGATAACGTACTTAATCCTGTAAATGTACCTATCTCTAAAATTTTTTTGATATTTGAAATTTTTATAATTAAATGCAGAAATTGACTTTGTGAAATTGAGATTTGCATTCTTTTGATATCACCAAGAGAAGTGTTGTAATCAATTATTTCTTTTTGAACTGGATGTAAATTAAATCCATGACTTAAAATATACTCTTGGAGTTCTTTAGTTATATTTAGGTCTGAACCCATAAATTCTAAAGTTTTTTCTTTAAAATCTCATTAACTAATTGAGGATTTGCTTTTCCACCAGAAACTTTCATTACTTGACCTACAAAGAAACCAAATAATTTAACTTTACCTGATTTATATTCAGTAGCTTTGTCTCTGTTATCATCAATAACCTTATCTATTAGTGCCTCAAGTGCTTTTGGATCACTCTCTTGTTTTAAACCTTTTTCTTCAACAATTTTCTTAGGATCTTTATCTCCTTCCATCATTTGTTCAAAAACTGTTTTTGCAATTTTTCCAGAAATTGTTCCATCTTTAATTAAATTAATTAATTTTGATAAGTTGCCTGCGCTTATAGGGCTTTCAGTTATTTCTAAATTTTTTTCATTTAAGGCTGCAAATAATTCACCAATTATCCAATTTGTTGCAAGTTTTACATCCGATTTCTTAATTACATTTTCAAAGTAATTTGACGTTTCAATATCAGAAACTAAAATATTTGCATCGTAAGGTGATAGTTTGAATTTTTCTATAAACCTTTTTTTCTTTTCATCTGGTAGCTCTGGAATTTCTGATTTTAAGTTTTCAATAAAATCATCTGAAACTTCTAATGGCAATAAGTCTGGATCTGGAAAATATCTATAATCATGAGCATCCTCTTTTGATCTCATTGATCTAGTTTCATTCTTTTTAGTATCAAAAAGTCTTGTTTCTTGATGAATCGTTTGACCATCCTCGATTAAATCAACTTGCCTGTTAGCCTCGTATTCAATTGCCATCTGCATGAACTTTATTGAGTTAACATTTTTAATCTCACATCTAGTTCCAAACTCTTTTGAACCTTTTTTTCTAACAGATACATTTACATCTGCTCTCAAAGATCCTTCCTGCATGTTTCCATCACAAGTTCCTAAATATCTCATTATAGATCTTAATTTTTTAATATATGCATTTACTTCATCTGGGGATCTTAGGTCGGGTTTACTTACAATTTCCATTAAAGCCACACCTGATCTATTTAAATCTACAAAAGTATTTTTCGGATCTAGATCATGAATGCTTTTGCCCGCATCTTGCTCCAAGTGTAATCTTTCTATACCTACTTCTTTTTGACCATCTGGCATATCAAGAATTACTTTACCTTCACCTACAATTGGATCTTTGAATTGTGAGATTTGATACCCCTGAGGTAAGTCAGCATAAAAATAATTTTTTCTATCAAAGACAGATCTCTTGTTGATTTTAGCTTTTAAACCAATCCCTGTTTTAATAGCTTGTTTTACGCAATACTCGTTTATTACTGGCAACATTCCTGGAAATGCTGCATCAACTAAACTTACTTGAGTATTTGGCTCAGCTCCAAATTTAGTCGCTGATGTTGAGAATAATTTTGACTCCGATGTGACTTGTGCATGAACTTCTAAACCAATGACAACTTCATATTGATTATCATGTCTATTAATTAGATATTCAGATTTGTTTTTACTCACTTAATCCACCAATCAGTAATATTGTTTTTAAAATTAATTTTTTCTTCCATAGCATATGCAATGTTTAAAATATTTTGTTCATCAAAAGCTTTGCCAATTATCTGTAATCCTAATGGATATCCTTTAGCATCATGGCCTGCAGGTATAGAAATTCCAGGTAAACCTGCTAAATTTACAGGAACAGTAAAAATATCATTTAAATACATTGAAACCGGATCATTTGTTTTTTCACCAATTTTAAAAGCTGAACTTGGAGTGGATGGGGTTAAAATTGCATCTACTTTTTTATAAGCTTCATCAAAATCATTTTTAATAAGTTTTCTTACCTTTTGTGCTTTAAGATAATAAGCATCATAATATCCTGAAGATAAAACATAAGTTCCAATCATTATTCTTCTTTGTACCTCAGCACCAAATCCTTCAGATCTAGTTTTTTCATACATATCAATAAGATTTTCTCCTTCAGCTCTAAAACCGTATTTAACACCGTCGTATCTAGCCAAATTAGATGAGGCCTCTGCTGGTGCTACTATGTAATAAGTTGGTAATGCATAATTAGTATGAGGTAGAGATATATCGATAATCTCAGCACCACAATCTTTTGCATATTCAATACCTTTTTTCCATAGGTCTTCTATTTCTTTAGGCATGCCATCTACTCTATATTCTTTGGGTATTCCTATTTTTTTACCTTTAATATCTTTTGTTAATTCTTTGCTGTACTCGTTTCTTTTAAAGTCTATTGATGTAGAATCTTTTTCGTCATAAGTGCTAATAACTTCCTGCAACAACGCACAATCTCTAACATTTTGCGCCATTGGACCAGCTTGATCTAGGGATGATGCAAATGCTACAATTCCGTATCTAGAGCAACTACCATAAGTAGGTTTTAATCCGACAGTTCCAGTAAATGAAGCAGGTTGTCTTATAGATCCACCTGTATCTGTTCCAATAGTTATTGGTGTTAATTGAGCTGCTACAGCAGAAGACGATCCACCAGAGGATCCTCCTGGAACTAAATTTTTATCAATTGGGTTTTGTACATTACCAAAAAAACTAGTTTCATTAGATGAACCCATTGCAAATTCATCACAATTTAATTTACCCATTAGGATAGCTCCTTCATTCCAAATGTTTTGTGTGACTGTTGACTCGTATGTTGGAACAAAGTTATTTAAAATCTTACTACCTGCCGTAGTTCTTAAATCTCTTGTACAAAATAAATCTTTTACTGCCATTGGAATGCCAGGTAATTTTAAATCCAGATTAGGTTTTTCATCAAATTTTTTTGCTTTATTTAAAGCATTTGCATAATCTTCAGTTATATATGTATTTAATTCTTTTGATTTTTCTGATCTTTCAACAAATGCTTTAGTAACATCACTTGAGGAAAGTTTTTTACTTTTTATATTTTCTACTAACTCAGATAATGATTGTTTAGTTATATCTGACATTATTCAATTACCTTTGGTACTACAAAATAATCCTCATTTTCCTTTGGAGAATTTTTTATTACTTGATCTCTTAAGTTTTTACTTTTTACTTCATCTGATCTTAGTTTTAGAGTTGTTTCAGCAACAGAAGTTAATGGTTGAACATTGTCAGTTTTTAATTCATTAAGTTTTTCAATAAAATCGAAAATTGAATTTAAATCTCCTGCAAGTTTTTCTGCTTTTTTCTCATCTACAGAAATTCTTGATAGTTTAGATATGTGCTTTATTGTTTTAAGATCGATGCTCATATGGTATTTAAATATGTCGCAAACTATCACTTAAGTTTAAAATATACAATATGATCACTATTGAAGAATTCAAAAAAAAACAGTCTGAAACCTCTAGATTGATTGGTTTAGATCTTGGTTCAAAAAGAATCGGTGTATCAATTTGTGATGAAAAACAGTCAATAGCCACACCATTTAAAACGATCAATAAGACCAATAATAATGATCTAATCAATGAATTAAAAAAAATAATAAAGGAAAACAATATTAAAGGAATTGTGATTGGATATCCAATTAACATGGATGGTACGTTAGGTTCTTCTGCTCAATCAGTAAGTGATGTGTCTAAAAATATAGACAAAAATGTTGATGTAGATGTTTGTCTTTGGGATGAAAGACTTTCAACTGTTGGGGCATTTAATCTATCCAGTCAGCTAGATATTAATGTATCGAAGCGTGAAAAAAACATAGATCAGAACGCAGCTGCATTTATTCTTCAGGGGGCTATAGATTATTTAAACAATTAATCCTTGCCATTTAGAGGCTTTATAGCTATAGAGTTAGTTTTAATGGCAACCAAAACCAATAACGCTATTAAAATCTCACAAAAGCATCTGTTAGGTATCCAAGATTTATCAGTTAATGATATTAATTATATCCTAGATGAGTCAGAAGCTTTCATAAAATTAAACCAGAGTAAAAATAAAAAAATCGATGTGTTAAGAGGCAAAACACAAATAAACTTATTCTTTGAGCCATCGACTAGAACTCAAAGCTCATTTGAACTTGCTGGAAAAAGACTTGGTGCAGACGTCATGTCAATGAATATGGGTAACTCAGCTATTAAAAAAGGTGAAACTTTGATTGATACGGCCATGACCTTAAATGCAATGCATCCTGACATAATTGTGATCAGACATCAAGACTCCGGTGCTTGTAATCTGTTATCTCAAAAAGTTAATTGTGTCGTTCTAAACGCTGGTGATGGTAGACGTGAGCATCCTACTCAAGCGTTATTAGATGCATTAACAATTAGAAATCGAAAAAAAAAAATTCAAGGTTTAAAAATAGCAATATGTGGAGATATCCTTCACTCGAGAGTAGCTAGATCAAATATTTACCTCCTTACAATGTTAGGAGCTGAGGTTAATATTGTTGCACCATCAAATCTGATGCCAAAAGAAATTGAAAAAATTGGTGTAAACACTTTTACAGATATGAAAAAAGGTCTCAAAGATTGTGATATTGTGATGATGCTTAGATTGCAAAGTGAAAGGATGACCAGTTCATATCTTTCATCCAATAGAGAGTACTACGAATATTATGGATTAACCCCTGACAAACTTGATCATGCAAAAGCAGATGCTCTAATTATGCATCCTGGTCCAATGAATAGAGGAATAGAAATTGATACAAGATTAGCAGACGACATAAATAAAAGTGTAATTAAGGAACAAGTTGAATTAGGTGTTGCTGTAAGAATGGCATGTTTAAAAATATTTTGTGAATAAATGAAAAAACAATACTTTATAAATGCAAACATTATAGATCCTCATAATTCCATAAACGAAAATGGTGGATTAATAATTGGAGAAGACGGAAAGATAGAAGCAATAGGAAAAAAGGTAAATACAAACAATTTACCAACTAGAGAAAAACCTACTGACTTAAAAGGTAAATATATATTTCCTGGTATAGTGGATATGAGAGTTTTTGTAGGCGAACCAGGTTATGAATATAAAGAGAATTTTAGGACTTTAAGTAATGCAGCATTATCTGGAGGAGTAACTTCCGTCGTAACCATGCCTAATACAGATCCAATTATAGATAATGTATCAATTGTAGATTTTTTAAAAAGAAGAGGACGTGATAAGTCTAAAATAAATATCTTTCCTTGCGCTTCATTAACTCAAAACACTGACGGCACCAATATGACTGAATTTGGGTTACTAGCTAAAAAAGGAATTATTGCTTTTACAGACGGATTAAAAACAATTCAAAATACAAGACTTATGTCTAGAATTATGAATTCAGCTAAAGATTTGGGATGTCTTATAATGCAACATGCTGAAGATTACGACTTAGCTAAAAATGGCATGATTAATTCTGGTATTATTGCAACAAAACTAGGCTTATCAAGCATACCAGATATTGCTGAAAGAATTATAATAGAAAGAGATCTTACTCTGTTAGAAAAAACTAAATGTCGATATCATATATCTCAACTATCAGTAGGAAAATCTGTAGATATAATTAAAGAACGTAAACAAAACATTAAATTTACTTGCGGTGTATCAATAAACAATCTTTCATTAAATGAAAATGATATTGGAGATTTTAGAACATTTTTAAAATTATCACCTCCACTGAGAAGAGAAGAAGATCGAGAAGCTTTAGTTCAAGGATTAAAAGATAAAACTATTGATGTAATTGTTTCTGACCATAAACCTGAAGATGAAGAATCTAAAAGATTAACTTTTGCACAAGCTGCAACTGGTGCATCTGGTATTGAAACATTGTTATCCTTAAGTTTAGAATTATTTCATAATGGATCTGTAAAACTTGAAACTATAATTCAAGCTTTAACCTCTAATCCAGCAAAAATATTAAATATAAATAAAGGAAACCTGTCTATTGGTAATGATGCGGATTTTTGTATAGTAGATATCAATAAACCATGGATTGTAAAAAAAGAAAATTTAATCTCTAAATCTAAAAATACTTCAATTGAAGATAAGAAACTGCAAGGAAAAGTAACCAATACATTTGTAAAAGGTATAGAATTATTTAAAATATAAAAATGGAACTATTTATAATAGGTATAATCTCATACCTAATGGGATCAATTCCTTTTGGATTAATTTTAACCAAAGTATTTTTAAAAAAAGATATTAGAGAAATCGGTTCTGGTAATATTGGCGCAACAAATGCTTTAAGAACTGGTAACAAGTTAATTGGTTATTCAACACTAATACTTGATGTGTTAAAGGCAGTAATAGCTGTTTTATTCGTTAAAATTAATTTTCCTGATGCAGTATATATATCAGCTTTATGCGCTTTTATAGGTCATGTGTTTCCAGTATGGTTAAAATTTAAAGGTGGCAAAGGTGTAGCGACATATGTTGGGATACTTTTTTCTCTAAATATTATTTTTGGTTTAGTATTTGGGGTTTGTTGGTTAATAATTTTTTTTATTTTTAAATATTCATCCTTAGCTTCCTTGATAGGATCAATTTCTATACCTGCTTATATTTTAATTATGAAAGGATCAGAAAATGTATTTTTTTACATAATAATGTTTATTTTGATATTTTTTACACACAGAGAAAATATTAAACGCCTGAAAAATAAAGAAGAAACTAAGACAAAAATTTATTAATTTGACTATCAAACTCTTTTGAGTAGTTTGTTATTTTATGAATCTAGTCATAGTTGAAAGCCCTGCTAAAGCTAAAACAATTAATAAATATTTAGGCGATAACTATACCGTTTTAGCAAGCTATGGTCATATTAGAGATCTTCCTTCAAAAAATGGGTCTGTTGATCCTGATCAAAATTTTAAAATGGAATGGGAAATTGATAGCTTTTCAAAAAAATATTTAAAAGAAATTACTGATGCTGCAAAAGACTCTTCAAAAATAATTCTTGCTACTGACCCAGATCGTGAGGGCGAAGCAATAGCATGGCATGTAAAAGAATATTTAGATGAAAAAAAACTTTTAAAGGATAAAGAAATTGAGCGTGTTGTATTTAATGAGATAACAAAAAAAGCTGTCACACATGGTATTGAAAATCCAAGACAGATTGAGCCCTTATTAGTCGATGCATACATGGCTAGAAGAGCATTAGATTATTTGGTGGGATTTAATATATCACCAATACTTTGGACTAAACTACCTGGTTCAAAATCTGCCGGTAGAGTTCAATCTGTAGCGCTGAAATTGATCACTGAAAGAGAGCATGAAATTGAATTATTCAAGCCAGAAGAATTTTGGACTTTAAGTATTAATTTTCAGGATAAAAACAAAAGCAATATTACAGCAAGTATTTCTCAACTTGACGGAGAAAAAATTGAAAAATTTTCATTTAAAAAAAAAGAAGAAATTGAAAAGGCAATTGATAATATTAAGAACAAAAAATTTAACATAACCGATATATCCTCTAAAATTGTTAGTAGAAATCCCTCAGGGCCATTTACTACTTCAACACTTCAGCAAGTTGCTTCTAGTAGATTGGGCTTTGGTGCATCAAGAACAATGCAAATAGCACAAAAACTTTATCAAGGAATAGAAATTGAGGGAGATACAGTTGGGCTAATTACTTATATGAGAACGGATGGAACTAATTTATCAGCTGATGCTGTCACAGATTTTAGAAATTTTATTAAAAAAGAATATGGTAACGAATACTTGCCACAAAATCCAAATAATTACTCAGGAAAAAAAGCAAAAAACGCTCAGGAAGCTCATGAAGCAATAAGACCAACTGATATTAATAGAAACCCAGATTCTGTTAAAAAGTATTTAAGTTCTGACCAGCAAAAATTATATTCTTTAATTTGGTCTAGAGCTTTATCGTCTCAAATGGAAACAGCAAAATTTGATAGAAATACAATAACGATTGAATCTGAAGACGGTAAAACTATATGTAAATCAAGCGGATCGGTTTTGAAATTTGATGGATTTTTAAAAGTTTATTCAAATCAAGGCAAAGATGATGATGAACAAATTTTACCTGAGATGTCAAAAGGACCAATTAATATAGAAGCTCTTATTGATGAACAACATTTTACCCAACCTCCCCCACGTTACTCTGAAGCGAGTTTGGTTAAAAAATTAGAAGAGTTAGGAATTGGTAGACCCTCAACTTATGCAAGTATAATTTCAACAATAGCAAATAGAGGTTATGCAGAAATAGTTAATAAAAGATTTTTCCCAACTGACAGAGGTAAATTAATTTCTGCGTTTTTAGAAAAACTGTTTTCAAAGTATGTGGATTATAACTTTACAGCTGGATTAGAGGATCAACTAGATGAAATAACTTCTGGAAAAGAAAGTTGGTTAAAAGTTCTAGAAATGTTTTGGAAAGATTTTAATAGTAATGTTTCAGAGGTAAAAGAAAAAAGAACTAGAGAGGTTTTAGATCTCTTAAATGAAAGTTTGGGAGCACTGATATTTGACACTGATAAAGAGGGAAAGATAGTTAGAAAATGTCAGTTATGTGACACAGGTTCCCTTAGTTTAAAAAACAGTTTTAGAGGAGGTGCGTTTATTGGATGTTCAAACTATCCAGAATGTAAATTTACAAGACCACTATCAAAAGCTAAAGCGGCTGCTCAATCACAACTTGCTGAACCAAAATTTCTTGGAAAACATGAAAATGGAAATGATATTTTTCTAAAAAATGGAAGATTTGGTCCTTATCTTCAATATGAGAAAGTTCTTGAAGAAAATGTTGAGGAAGAAAAACCACAAAAGAGAAAAAAAACAAAAAAAAAGAAGACTGAGGTAAATGAACTATTAAAAAATGTATCAATTCCAAAAGGTATAGAGTTAGAAAGTATAGATTTAGAAAAAGCTAAATTTCTATGTTCTTTACCTAAATCACTAGGTGTTAATCCAGAGAATCAAAAAGAAATCACCTTAAATTCAGGTAGATTTGGACCATATTTAAAATGTGAAAATAAATCAGCTAGAATAGAGAATGTAGAAGAAATTTTTTCTATAGGGTTAAATAGAGCTATTACATTAATTGCTGAAGCAAAACCTGGAAGAATGTCATCTTCAATTATAAAAGACTTGGGAGAACACCCTGAAGACAAAAAGCCGGTTCGAATCATGAAAGGTCAATATGGACCTTATATTAAATATAAATCTCTTAACGCAACAATACCTGAGGAAAAAGACCCAGTAGAACTGACAATGGAAGAAGCTCTTATATTAATTGAGAAAAGAAGAGAATACGATAAAAATAAAAAATCTAAAATTAATAAAAAAAAATGAAAAAAATACTACTAACTTTTATATTCTATTTATTATCTTCGAATGTTTCTGTTGCTAATGAAAGTGATTGTTCAGGAATTAAAAAGCTCTCAAAAGAATATCTGGTGTGCAAGGCTAAAAATATTAAAGATGGTGCCAATAATGTAAATAATAAAATAAAAGAAGGTTCTGCTAATAAAACTAGCCAAATAAAAGAAGGAACAAAAAATATTTTTAATAATATTAAAAATAAAATAAAAAAGAATTAAATTTATTATGAATTTTGAAAGAAAAATTGAAGAGCTCAAGATAAAACTGCCAGAAGCTAAGCCTCCAGTAGGTTCTTATGTTGCAACAAAAATTACAGAGAACCTTTTATTTATATCTGGTCAAATCTCTATAGCTGAAAATGGTGATCTAATAAAAGGCAAAATTGGGAAAGATTTATCAACGGAGCAAGGATACAATGCTGCCAAAAGATGTGGATTAAGTATTGTCGCCCAGGCAAAAGTAGCGTGTAATGGTGACCTTTCTAAAATTAAATCTTGTCTAAAATTAACAGGTTTTGTTAATTCTACAGATAACTTTACCGACCAACCAAAAGTAATTAATGGTGCATCAGATTTAATCGCATCCATTTTTGGTGATGCTGGAATGCATACAAGGGCTGCAGTAAGCACTAATAGCTTACCACTTGGTGTGTCAGTTGAAATAGATGCAATTTTTGAATTAAACTAAATTATCTTCCAATACCAAAATATTTGAACCCAAGTTTTTTAATTTTACTTGGTGAATAAATATTTCTCATATCATAAATAATAAGTTTTTTATTTTTCGTAAATTTTTTAAAATTAATTGACTTAAAATCATTCCATTCTGTATGTATAATTACAATATCTGATCCTTTGATTGACTCTTGTATTGAATTAGAAAATTCAACATTTTTTAATTTTTTAAATTCTTTTTTTGATCCAGTGGGGTCATAATATTTAATTTTGGCACCTTTTTTGGATAGAAATGGAATTAATTTTAGACTAGATGAATCTCTCATATCATCAGTATTTGCTTTAAAAGTTACACCTAAAAAAGATACAATTTTATTTTTAATCTTTTTTTTTAAAATTAAATTTATTCTTTTAGATAATAAATCAGATCTTTTATCATTAGATTTAATAACACTTTTTATAATTGATAGATTGGTTTTAAATTTTTGAGCAGTAGAAACTATAGCTTTAGTGTCTTTCGGAAAACATGATCCACCATATGAAGGTCCGGCCCTTAAAAATCTGCTTCCAATTCTTTTATCAAGTCCAATACCAATCGATATATCTTCGACATCAATGCCTGTTTTTTCACATAAATTTGCTATTTCATTTATAAAGGAAATTTTTGTTGCTAAAAAAGCATTTGAGGCATATTTAATTAATTCAGCAGCTCTTCTTTGTGTAGAAATAAATTTTGCACCTTTGGAAATTAGTGGTGAATATAAATTTTTTAGTATGATTTGAGATCTTCTATCGTTTGAACCTACTACAATTCTGTCAGGATAAATAAAATCTCTAATAGCCTCACCTTCTCTCAAAAATTCAGGATTAGAGACTACTGAAAAATATTTATTATTTACTTTTTTTGATATGATTTTTTCAAGTTCATCACCAGTTGTAACAGGTACTGTAGATTTATTTATTATAATTTTAAATTTATTTATAGATTTTGATATTTCATTCCCAACAGCGTATACTTGACTTAAATCTGCACTATTGCTATTTTTTTTTGTTGGAGTACCCACACAAATAAAAATAATATCTGATTTTCTTACAGAGTCTTTTAAATTAGATGAGAAATTTAATCTTTTATTCTTAAAGTTTTTTAAAACCATTTCTTCTAGACCTGGTTCATAAATTGGAATAATACCTTTTTTTAAATTATTTATTTTATTTATATCTTTATCAACACATATTACATCATTACCTAAATCTGAAAAACAGACACCAGTTACCAAACCAACATAACCAGTGCCGATCATACATAGTTTCATATCTTTCCTATTTCTTTTGAAGAGTTGATATAGCCACTCATTGTTCCACAATCTAGATACTTTCCATCAAAAATATGAGCTAAAAATTTTTCTTTATCATTAATTAATAATTGTATTGCGTCAGTTATATGTATCTCATTACCTTTTGCAGGTTTAAGGGATTTAATTTTTTTAAAAATTGTACGTGGTAATATGTATCTTCCAATAACAGCATTATTTGATGGAGCATTTTTTACAGATGGTTTTTCAACAACACCATCAATAATATAATTTCTTTTATCTAATTTTTTATTAATTTTATATATTCCCCATCTTGCAACGTTATTTCTTTTAACTTTCATAGATGCCATAACTGATGCTTGGTATTTCTTATGAACCTTAATCATTGACTTTGAGCAGTTTCTTTTAATTATTAGATCGTCTGGTAACAACATTAAAAAATATTTATTTTTAATGTATTTTTGTGTTTTAAGAACAGCATCACCTGTTCCCTTTGGAATGTTTTGATATACAAATTTAATTTTATTTTTATATTTAAGTATTTTCTTGTATTCATTAATAATTCTGGGATCTTTCTTTTTTCTAATAATATTTTTATAAAATTGATCACTATAAAAATACTTTTTTATCATTAATTTTTTAGTGGAAATAATAAATATAATCTCTTTAATACCTGCTTCAATACATTCTTCGAGAATATATTCAATTCCAGGTCTTCCATTAATTGGTAGAAGTTCTTTAGCAAAAACACTTGTTAAAGGTAACAACCTAGTTCCAAGTCCAGCTAAAGGAATAATTGCTTGTTTAATCATTTAAATGTTTTACTTATTTAATATTTTTATACAAATGAAAATTTTATTAAACAATAAATCATTATTTGAATCATTAAGGCCATTTAATGACCTTGGCTTTGTTCCAACTATGGGTGGAATACATAAAGGTCATTTATCACTGATAAATAAATCAAAAAAACTTTGTAAAAAAACAATAGTAAGTATTTTTGTTAATCCAAAACAATTTAATAACAAAAAAGATTTAAGATCCTATCCAAGGAACATTAAGAAGGATTTAAAAATTCTTAAAGAAAGCAAAAAAGTTGATTTTGTTTATCTTCCTAAATTTAAAGACGTATACAAAGATAAAAAAAAATCAAAAATTACATTGCTTAAAAAAGATAAGATTTTATGTGCAAAATTTAGATCAGGTCATTTTGAAGGTGTTTTAGATGTAATGAATAAATTAACTAAAATTATAAACCCTCAAAAGATATTTATGGGAGAAAAAGATTTTCAACAACTATATTTGGTAAAAAAACAATTAGAACGAATATATAAAACCAATGTCATTCCTTGTAAAACTATTCGTGACAAGAATAATGTAGCACTTTCATCAAGAAACTTTCTTTTAAATAAATCTAGTTTAGAGATAGCAGCAAAAATTTATAAAAAAATAGTACGTATTAAAAAAAATATTAAAAATAAGAAAAATATTTCAAACTTTTTAAAACTTCAAAAAAAAGAATTAAAAAATAATTATAAAATTAAAATTGATTATTTAGAATTAAGAAATATACATAATTTAAAAATTTCAAATACAAATAAAAATTCAAGATTATTTATTGCTTATTATTTAAATAACATCAGATTAATTGATAACCTGTAACTTTACAAAAAATATGCTCCCACACCTAAAAAAGAGACAAAACCAATTACATCTGTAATTGTTGTCACAAAAACACTTGAGGCAATCGCTGGATCTATATTCATTTTTTTTAAAGTAAAAGGAACTAGTATGCCAAATAATCCGGCTATGATCATTGTTAGTACCATTGATATTGCTATGATCAATGAAAGAATACTATCTTGAAACCATATCTGAACAATTAAAGCACTTATTGCTGCAAATATAATTCCATTTAGAATACCAATAGAAAATTCTTTAATTACATTTGATGAAAAATTGTTTTGTGTCAAATCATTTGTCGCTATAGTCCTTACCGTAACTGCAAGTGTTTGCATTCCAGCATTTCCACCCATTGAGGCTACAATAGGCATTAAAAAAGCTAACACGACCATTTGTTCAATTGTTGCTCCAAATAAACTGATGCACCAAGTGGCTAGAAAGGCAGTAAATAAATTCAGCAAAAGCCAGTTAAATCTTCTCTTAGTTTTTTTTACGACTCCATCTGTAATTTCCTCATCTCCTACCCCTGCTAATCTTAAAGCATCCTCTTCAGCTTCCTCTTTCAAGACTGTTAAAACATCATCGTTCATGATCATGCCAACTAATTTGTTATTTTTATCAACAACTGCAGCAGAATTTAAATTGTAATTTTCAAATAAGTTCGCTACTTCCTCCTTGTCCATTTCAACAGGAATTAATAATTGAGATTCTGACATAATTGTTGCCATTTTAGTTTCACGTGGTGTTGTTAAAACTTTAGATGAAGGAACAGTTCCTATGGGTTTAAAATCCTCATTAACAATAAAAATTTCTAAAAATTCTTCTGGTAAATCTTTGTTTTCTCTTAAATAATCAATTGTTTGACCAACAGACCAATTACTTGGTATAGCTGTAAATTCACGCTGCATAAGTCTTGCTGCTGTGTCTTCTGGATAGCTTAAGCTTTCCAATAAAGCAAATCTATCCTTTGGCGGTAGGGAACTAAGAATTGCATTTTTGTCCTCTTCAGGAACATTTTCTAATATAGATATTGCATCGTCTGACTCTAGACCCTTTAGAATACTAACTATAGAGTCTGAGGATAAATAAGTAATAATTTCGGATTGAATAGACTCATTTAATTCAACAAAAACCTCCGGATCAACATTAAAATTATTCAATTTAATTAAACTTTCTCTGTCCCCTTCACTAAGGTGCTCAATAATATCTGCAGCATCAGCAGGGTGCATTTCATTAAATGAATTTGTAATAAATTGAGCGTCATTGTTAGCTATTTTGCTAGTAACAACTCTTATATATTCTTTATTAAATTCAAAATTTACTTTTTTATCTTTAGTTTTTTTAGTTAAAGACATAAATCTTCCTATAATTTAGATTTGCACTATTAATACATAATAAAGATAATACAAATTATAAATGAACATAGAGATCAAAAAGTCAATAAAACCAGTAAATTATTTTGATGCTATTAATATACTAGAGTCAAGATTAAAGGATTTATATGAAAATAATGAGCAGGAATTAATTTGGACTTTGGAACATAATGAAGTTTTTACTGCAGGAACATCCTATAAAGAGAATGAGATTATTGATAAATCTATTAAAATATTAGAAACAAATAGAGGTGGAAAAATTACTTACCATGGGCCAGGTCAATTAATTTGTTATTTTGTTTTAGATTTAAGGAAAAAAAAAGATATCAGAAAATTTATAAATATTATCGAAAAAACAATAATTCAAACTTTAAAATTTTATAAAATAGAAACTTTTCCAGATAAAGATAATATCGGTATATGGCATAAATATAATGATGAGATTAAAAAAATTGCTGCAATAGGTATAAGGGTTAGTAAATGGATTGCATATCATGGATTTGCAATAAACATAAATAATGATCTAGAAAATTATAAAAAAATTATTCCATGTGGTATTTCAGATAAAGGAGTAACTAATTTAAAAAATATTTTAGATCAGGATTACTCGAATCTAGATGATATATTAATCAAAAATTTTATTTCAAATTTGAAAATCTAAGTCTTTTAGATTTTAAAAGTTTTTTAAAATAATCAGGTAACAATGCTGAATAAGTATGTTTTATGTCCTTAATTTTGAATTTAATTTTGTATGAATGTAGCATTAAATTTTTATTAATTCCTTTATTGTAATTTGATAATTTATATTTTGTGTCTCCAAATATAGGATTTCCAATTGCGTATAGTTGTTTTCTTAACTGATGTTTTCGGCCAGTAATAGGTTTTAATTCTACTAAACTTGCTTCAGAATTTTTATCAATAACTTTGAAAATTGTTTTTGCTTTCTCAATTATTTTTTTTTCACCGTCATATCTAATTAAATCATCATCCCATACACCAGATTTTTTATTAATTTCACCTTGACATATAGCCAAATAAGTTTTGTGCACTTTTCTTAGTCTAAATAAAGAAGTAATCAATTGAGCGCTCTCTCTGTTTTTGGCCATAATGAAAACTCCAGAAGTATCTTTATCTAATCTATGAACGGAATATGGTTTTGTTCCATCAAAAATTTGACTTTTGGTAAAAATATCGACTAGATTTTTTTTTGATTTAGTTCCACCTTGAACAGGTATACCTGAAGCTTTATTTAAAACTACAAAATTATCATTATTGTCAATAATTTGATCTTCATTTGATTTGATAATTTCTTTTGAGGGAGAATACTTAATTTTTTTTTGCTGAATTGACTCCTTAAATTCAATATTAAATAAATTTATCTCATCTTTTGTTTTTACTTTAAAAGAACTTTTTACTTTCTTTTTATTAATCTTTATTTTTCCTGTTCTTAAATATTTCTCAACTAGACCTTGAGGAATTTTTCCAATTTTTAATCTCAACCATCTGTCCAAACGCATTTCGTTACACGTTGAATCAACGATGTAAGATTTTTTCATGATCTAAGATTTAAACTGTAGCTTGTTTTTTCTCTTCTGTTTTAGGAGTTTCTTTTGATGTATCTTTTTTTGGTTTATCAACTCTTTTTGCTTCAACATCTCTATCAACAAATTCAATTATTGCCATTGGAGCATTATCTCCATATCTAAACCCAGCTTTAATTATTCTTGTGTAGCCACCTTTTCTATTTTGATATCTTTTAGAAAGTGTTTTTTTAACTTTATTAGCTGATTTAATATCTTGTAGTTTGGAGACCAACATTTTGGTTGTTTGCAAAGTTTCTTTTTTACCTAATGTTATTATTTTGTCCGCTTGAGGTTTTAAAAATTTAGCTTTCGGCAAAGTGGTCTTAATCTGCTCATACTTAATTAAAGAATTCAGCATATTCTTGAGAAGGGCTTTTCTGTGCTCTGATGTTCTATTTAACTTCTTATTTGCCAAACTATGTCTCATTAAATTGCTTCCTCCAATTTCTTAGACATTTCCGCAATATTGTCTGGTGGCCAATTAGGTATTTCCATTCCTAAATATAAAGACATACCAGTTAATACTTCTTTAATTTCATTTAATGATTTTCTTCCAAAATTAGGTGTTCTTAGCATTTCACCTTCAGATTTTTGAACCAGGTCACCGATATAAATTATATTATCATTTTTTAGACAGTTCATTGATCTAACTGATAACTCTAACTCGTCCACTTTTCTTAGTAAGTTTTTATTAAATTCAGGTTCAGTAGAAACTTCTTTTACAGGAGTTTCAACTGGCTCGTCAAAGTTTATAAACATTTTAAGCTGATCTTGAAAAATTCTAGCTGAATAAGCTACAGCATCTTCAGCAGAAATTGATCCATTAGTTTCAACTTCCATTATTAATTTATCATAATCTAATGCTTTACCTTCTCTGGCAGTACTTACTGAATATGAAACTTTTTTAACTGGACTATAAAGTGAGTCTATAGCAATAAGGCCTAATGGTGGCTCCTCAGGTTTATTTAGCTCTGCAGGAACATAACCTTTACCTGTATTAACATTCATCTCCATATGAAAAGTAGTATTTTCGTCTAGATTACAAATAACTAAATCAGGATTTAAAATCTCAACATCTGTAACTGGGGCTATATCTGAAGCTTTAATTTCTCCAGGTCCTTTTGCGTCTAAAATTAATTTTTTTGTACCCTCGGAATTACTTTTCAATGCTAAAGATTTTACGTTTAAAACGATATCGGTCACATCTTCTCTAACACCTTTTATTGAAGTGAATTCATGTAAAACTCCATCAATTTGAATTGATGTTACTGCAGCTCCTCTTATAGATGATAATAAAATCCTTCTTAGAGAATTTCCTAAAGTTAATCCGTAACCTTTTTCTAAAGGTTCAGCTACAATTTTTGCATGGGTTAAGTCATCACTTATTTGAACATCTAATTTAGATGGCTTAATTAACGACTTCCAATTTTTTACATTAACATTTTCGACTTCCATTAAACTCTCCTTTTCTTTGGTGGTCTAGTTCCATTATGAGGCATAGGAGTAGTGTCTTTAATTGACAAAATCTTAAATCCTCTGGCTTGCAATGCTCTTAGAGCTGTTTCTCTTCCTGATCCAGGTCCTTTAACTTCAACTGATAAAGTTTTCATTCCGTACTCAAGAGCTTTTGAAGCTGCAGAGTCAGCTGCTATCTGAGCAGCGTAAGGAGTTGATTTTCTTGATCCCTTAAACCCTTTTTGTCCTGCAGACGCCCATGAAATTACATTTCCATTTGTATCAGCAATAGAGATGATGGTATTATTAAATGTTGATTGCACATAAGCAATTCCATTTAAAATATTTTTCTTAACTTTCTTTTTTTTTGAGTAAGAACTTTTTACACTTTTCTTAGTAGATTTTTCTACTTTCTGATCTTTATTCTCAACCTTATCAGTCTTAGCCATAACTATTTTTTAGTTGGTGTTAATTTTTTTCCAGCAATAGCGATTGCTTTTCCTTTTCTTGTTCTAGCATTACATCTAGTTCTTTGTCCTCTAACAGGTAATTTTTTTCTATGTCTTGCTCCTCTATAACAAGCTAGATCAATTAATCTTTTAATACTTAATGAATAATCTCTCCTTAAATCACCTTCTACTTTAAAGTTTTGATCAATATACTCTCTAATTTTTAAAATCTCATCATCTGTTAGTTCATTTACTCTTTTAGCTCTTGGAATTTCTAAAGATGAACAAATTTGCTGAGAGAATTTATCACCAATTCCATAAATATAAGTTAGACCGATATGAACAAGTTTATTCTGTGGAATGTTTATACCTGCGATACGAGCCATAATTTTTGTGATAAATTGTGCCTTTTATATAAGAAGATTAATCAAAGTCAACGTCTTATACATTGATAAAAGCGTCTATTTTCCTTGTTATTTCCTCAATTTCTAAGCTTCCATCAATCTCTTTAAAATTTGGATTCTCAGAGAAGAAATTTAGAACTGGTTGGGTTGTTTTCATGTATTTCTCATACCTTGCAACTATTGTATGAGTATCATCATCAGACCTATTTTCTATAATTTTTCTCTTCTCAAGTCTTTTGAGAATTGTTTCTTTATCTACGTTTAGAAATAAAATTAAATCTATGCTCTGATTTGAATTTTTTAGTAGCACTTCTAATTTTTTAGCCTGGCTTAATGATCGAGGATATCCATCAAAGATTAAGTTATTTTTTTTTTGAGGATCAGATATTAAATTTTCTATAAGTTTGTTAACAATATCATCACTTATAAATTTTCCATTCTTCATGTCATTGGTTATTGCTTTACCAATGTCTGAATTTTTTTTAATTTCTTCTCTTAAAAGATCACCAGTTGAAATTTGAAAAGCATTTAATTTGTTTACAAGATATTTAGACTGAGTACCTTTTCCAGCACCAGGAGGTCCAAATAAAATTATATTCACTTACTTACCAAATTTTGTTTTTTTAATCAGTTGTTCGTATTGTGAACTCATTAATCTTGTTTGTATTTGTGTTACAGTATCGATAGCTACTACAACAACAATTAGTATAGATGCACCACCTAAATAAAAAGGTATTGGATAGTTTGCAATTAAAAATTCTGGCATCAAACAAACTAGAGTTAAATATAGAGCACCAATAGTAGTCAATTTTGTTGAAATATTCTCAATATACAAAGCAGTACTTTCACCTGGTCTAATTCCTGGCACAAATCCTCCATACTTTCTAAGATTCTCGGCAGTTTCAGTTGGATTGAATGTAATAGAGGTGTAAAAAAAAGTAAAAAATATTATACCTGATGCATATAACAACATATAAAGAGGTTGTCCCTGAGTAAAATAAGAGCTCAAGTTTAAAAATGTTTCATTATTAGAAAATGAAAAATTTGAGAATGTTATTGGTAGTAATAGAAGTGCAGATGCAAAAATTGCAGGAATTACTCCAGCCTGATTTATTTTTAAAGGTAAATGTGATGACTCTCCTCCATACATTTTGTTACCCATTTGTCTTTTTGGATAATTTATAAGAATTTTTCTTAATGCTCTCTCCATAAAAACTACAAAAAGAATTGTTAATATTAATAGAACAAATATAGCAAGGATCATAAATGTTGAGACTGCACCCGTTCTACCTAATTCAAAAGTTGTAACTAAGGCTCTTGGTATTTCAGCTACGATACCAGCAAAAATTATTAAAGATATACCGTTACCAATTCCTCTTTGAGTAATTTGCTCACCTAACCACATTAAAAATATTGTTCCTGCAACAATAGTTGTAACAGTAGTTATTTTAAAAAAGGCTCCTGGATTAATTACTAAGTCAGCTGATGACTCTAAACCAACAGATAAACCATATCCTTGAACTGTTGCAAGTAATACTGTTCCATATCTAGTGATTTGTGTAATTTTAGCTCTTCCTGTCTCACCTTGGGACTTTAGGTTTTTAAAATAGTCAGAAACCCCTGTTAAAAGTTGTACAATAATTGCAGAGGAAATGTAGGGCATTATACCTAATGCAAATATCGCCATTCTACTAACTGCACCTCCCGCAAAAACATTAAACATGCCTAGCAATCCCTTTTGATTACCTTCCATCATAATTTTCAATTGCTCAGGGTCTATACCTGGTAAAGGTACAAAAGTTCCAAATCTATAAACGGCTAATATTAAAATAGTAAATATAATTCTATTTCTTAAATCATTTGTTGATGATGATGCGCTCATATAAACAAACTATTTTTTTAATTGAATAGATCCACCAATTTTTTCTAGTTTTTCTATTGCTGATTTAGAGGCCAGGTCAGCTTCAATATTAATTTTATCTTTTACTTCCCCAGATCCTAAAATTTTTAATTTTTTTGAGTTTTTATTTATTAATTTAAGTTTTTTTAATAATTCTGAGTTCAATACTTCATTTGGATTAATATTTTTTTTGTCTATATAAGATTGAATTTTATCAAGATTTAAAATTGCAACACTCTCACTTGATATTGGATTAAAACCCCTTTTTGGAAGTCTTCTATATAATGGCATTTGACCACCTTCAAAACTTTTAATAGCCACACCAGATCTTGATTTTTGACCTTTAACACCTCTACCTGATGTTTTCCCTTTTCCAGAACCAATTCCTCTTCCAACTCTTATTTTAGATTTTTTGATTTTTTCTCTATTATTTAAAGTAATCATTATCCTCTTTTTTCAATTATTTCAGAAATTTTTTTATTTCTAATTGCTGATATTTGTTTTGGTGAACTTTGTTTCATCAACGCTTTCATTGTAGCTCTAATAACATTGTGAGCATTAGAAGTTCCCATAGATTTTGCAACAATATCTTTTACTCCTAAAACTTCACAAACTGCCCTAACAGGACCACCTGCAATAATACCTGTACCCTTAGAAGCAGCTCTTAGCACTATTCTACCCGAGCCATCTTTTGCCCTAACATCATGATGTATCGTTCTACCTTCTCTTAATGGTATATGAGTAAGTTTTCTTCTTGCCATCTCATTTGCCTTTTTTATAGCATCAGGTACTTGTTTAGCTTTTGCGTGAGCAACACCAATTTTACCTGCTTGATTTCCAACAACTACAAGTGCTGAAAATCCAAATCTTCTTCCACCTTTAACAACTTTAGTAATACGATTTATGTGGACTAATTTTTCTAATATATCGTCAGTTTTTTTATCTTTTAAATTTTCCATAATTAAAATTCCATTCCGTTTTTTCTTAAAGTTTCTGCAAAAATTTTAATTCTACCGTGATATTTGTAAGAACCTCTATCAAAGTAAATTTTAGTTATTTTTTTCTCATGAGCTTTTTTAGCTAATTTTTGAGCAACCAATTTAGATAATTCTGTTTTATTAATTTTATCACCTGATTTAAGATCTTTTTCTATAGATGAAGCTGATAACAAAGTTATTTTTTTTGTATCATCTATTATTTGAGCTGAAATATTTTTTGATGATCTAGAAATACTTAATCTAAATCTGTCTTTTGGAGCTACACTTTTAACTTTATTGCTAACTCTAAATCTTTTTCTGATACTAGTGTTAAGTTTCATTACTTTTTCTTTCCCTCTTTTTTAAGAACATATTGACCTTTTTCTCGAACACCTTTCCCTTTATATGGTTCGATTTTTCTTAATGTTTTAATTTTAGATACAACTTCACCAACTAGTTGCTTGTCAGAGCCTGTGATTTTTAATGATGTTTGTTTTTCAACAGCAATTTTAATACCCTCTGGAATATCAAAATTAATATCGTGACTATAACCCAATTGTAAATTTAACTGATTTCCTTTTAACGCTGCTCTGTAACCAACACCAACTAATTCTAAAGTTTTTTCATAACCTGTACTTGATCCTATTACAGCGTTATAAATTAAACTTCTATTCATTCCCCAAAGTCTTTTTGAGTTTTGATCTACTTTTTTTGGTTTGATTGAAATTTCTTTTCCTTCTATTATATCTAAATTAAACATATCTAGATCAACATTAATTGATTTTTTTCCAAGAGGTCCCTCAATATTTATAATATTGCCAGCTAAAGCAACTTTAACTTTTTCAGGGATCGATATATTTATTTTACCAATTTTAGACATTAAAATACCTTACAAATTATTTCGCCACCAACTTTCTGTTTTCTAGCATCTATATCAGTCATTACTCCTTTTGGAGTTGAAACAATAGCAATTCCTAAACCATTATTTATTTTAGGCAAACTATCAGCAGATGAAAAAATTCTTCTCCCAGGTTTTGATACTCTTTCAAAAGCACTAATTACAGGGTTACCAGAATGATACTTAAGTTCTAATGATAGCATTGGTTTTTTTTCTTCTGAACTTACTTTAAAGTCTTTTATAAAACCTTCATTTTTAAGTATATCAGCAATTTTTGTTTTAAAATTAGATGACGGTAATTCTACTTTTTTATGATTTCTAGCTTGAGCGTTCTTCACTCTTGCAATCATATCTCCTATTGGGTCACTTAAACTCATACTTTTCCTTTCTACCAGCTAGATTTAACTAAACCAGGTATCTTTCCTTGTAATCCTAATTGTCTTAATGCAATTCTTGAAATCTTTAATTTTCTGTAAACACCATGAGGTCTTCCAGTAATTTCACATCTATTCATAACTCTAATCTTTGCAGAGTTTCTTGGTAATTTTGATAATTTTTGCTGCGCTTTAAATCTTTCTTCTAATGGAAGCTTTTTATTCATTATAATTTTCTTTAATGCTTGTCTTTTTTTATAAAGCCTATCTGAAAGCTTAATTCTTTTTTTATTTTTATTAACAGCGCTTAACTTTGCCATATTTAATTATCTCCTTTTTTAGTAAATGGAAAATTCATCTTCTCTAGTAACGCTAAACTATGTTCTTTATTGATAGCTTTAATTACTATTATTATATCTAAACCTCTAACTTTATCTGCTCTATCAAAGCTTACTTCTGGGAATATAATATGCTCTTTAATTCCAAATGTATAATTACCAAATTTATCAAAGCCTTTTGGTGACAAACCTCTAAAATCTTTAATTCTTGGTAATGCAATATTCACTAATCTGTCTAAAAATTCATACATTCTATTTTTTCTTAATGTTACCTTTAAACCAGCATTTGATCCTTTTCTTGTTTTAAAATTTGCTACTGATTTTTTAAATTTAGTTGTCACTGGTTTTTGTCCAGTAATTTTAGCCATATCTTCTTCGCATGATTTTAAAATCTTAGAGTCTGTAGCATCTAAACCAAGACCCATATTTAAAACAACTTTCTCAATTCTTGGAGCCATATAAATATTTTTAAAACCAAACTGATCTTTTAATGCAGGCTGAATTTCTTTATTGAATATTTCTTTTAATCTTGGTGTCATTATTTTTTAGCCTCTTTCTTCTTAGCCGCTTTTTCATCAATTAGTTTTAAGTTAGAAATATGAATAAAACTTTCCTTTGGAAAAATTCCACCTTTTTTCTCTTTTGTTGTTTTAACGTGTTTTTTAACCATGTTTATTTCTTTAACTTTAGCTCTGTTATTAACTCTATCAATTTCAATAACTTCACCTTCTTTTTTTTTATCTTTCCCAGTTAAAACTCTTACTTTCAAACCTTTTTTAATCATTATAAAACCTCCGGTGCTAAAGAAATAATTTTCATTTGACCTCTACTTCTTAGTTCTCTTGTAACTGGGCCAAAAATTCTTGTTCCTACTGGCTCCCCTTTGTCATCAACTAAGACAGCAGCATTATTATCAAATCTTACTTTAGAACCATCATTTCTGTGAATTCCCTTTTTAACCCTTACAACTACAGCTTTATGGACAGATCCTTTTTTAACTTTTCCTTTGGGTATCGCCTCTTTAACTGCAATTACAATTGTATCACCAATACTAGCGTATCTTCTTTTTGATCCACCTAGAACTTTAATGCACTCAATTCTTTTTGCACCAGTATTATCAGCTACTTGTAATTCTGTTTGAACACCAATCATTACTTTGTACTCTCCATAACTTGAAATTTTTTATTTTTAGAAAAAGGTTTACTCTCAATAATTGAAACTTTGTCACCAGTTTTGAACTTATTATTTTCATCATGAGCGTTATAGTTTTTTCTTACTCTGACTACTTTTTTTAGAACTGGGTGAGAATATTTACGTTCTACCATAACAGTAACTGTTTTATTTGGTTTATCGCTTATAACTACACCTGTAAGTATTTTTTTAGGCATTTGCTTTTCCTTTTAAAATTGTTTTTAATCTTGCTATTGTTTTTCTAGTTTCCCCAATTTTAGCTGGGTTTGTTACTTGTGAATTCATTTTTTGAAATCTGAAATTAAAAAGATCTTTTTTAAGCTTATCTATGTTCTTCACAATTTCATCCTTTGATAATTTTTTAATTTCTTGTTTTTTCATTATGCAAATCTCTTAATTGTTTTGGTCTTAATAGGTAATTTTGCTGACGCTTTGTATAAAGCTTCTTTTGCAATTTGTTCAGAAACACCGTCAACTTCAAATAATATTCTTCCTGGTTTTACTCTGCATGCAAAGTACTCAGGTGAACCCTTTCCTTTACCCATTCTGACTTCAATTGGTTTTTTCGAAACTGGTATATTTGGAAATATTCTTGTCCAAACTCTTCCTTGTCTTTTCATGTGTCTTGTTAAAGCAACTCTTGCGGCTTCAATTTGTTTTCCGGTAACTCTTTCAGGCTGTAAAGCTTTTAATGCGTAAGCACCATAATTAATAGTGCTTGCTCTAGTAGCAGTACCATGAATTCTGCCTTTATGAGCTTTCCTCCATTTTGTTCTTACTGGTTGAAGCATTATTGTTTACCTTCCTTTAGTGTTACCTTGTTTGTCTCTTGGCTAAATTCTCTTGCAAAAACTTCACCTTTATAAATCCAAACTTTAATACCAATAATTCCATAAGTTGTAAGAGCTTCTGCTTCCGCATAATCTATATCAGCTCTTAAAGTATGTGATGGAATGCTTCCATCTCTTAACCACTCTGTTCTAGCTATTTCATTTCCGCCAAGTCTTCCACTCACTGAAACTTTAATTCCTTTTGCTCCTAGTCTAATGCATGATTGCATTGCTCTTTTCATAGCTCTTCTATAAGAAATTCTTTTAACAAGCTGCTGTGCAATATTTTCTGCTACCAAATAAGCATTAGTTTCAGGTTTTTTAACTTCTTTAATATTTAGATTAACTTCATTTGTTGTGAATTTTGAGAGATTATTTTTAATTTTGTCTATATCACTCCCCTTTTTTCCAATAACAAATCCAGGTCTAGAGGTATAGATAGTAACATAACATTTGTTAGATGTTCTTTCGATCATTACCTTAGATACTCCAGAGTTAATTACATTTTTCTTTATATATTCTCTAATTTTAAAATCTTCTATTAGATAGTTTCCAAAATCTTTTTTCTTAGCATACCATACAGAGTCCCATCCTCTGTTGACACCTAATCTAAAACCTACCGGATTAACTTTTTGTCCCATGTTTCTCCATTTGTTTTGCTTCTGATAAAATTATTGTAACAGTTGACCAAGGTTTTAATATTGGTGCTGCTCTTCCTTTTGCTCTAGGTCTAAATCTTTTCATAACTATTTTTTTTCCACAAAATGCCTCTTTAACTATTAATTTATCAATATCATATTGAAAGTTATTTTCAGCATTAGCAACTGCAGAGCTTATTGTTTTTCTAACATCTCTAGTAACTCTCTTTTCAGAAAACTGTAAATCTCTAATAGCAACATCAACTTTTTTACCAACGATACTTCTAAGTATTGGATTTAACTTTCTAACGCTTGATCTAATACCATTGTTAACAGACTTCACTGTTTTTTCGTTCGATTTGTCTATTTTCTTTTTTTTGCCCATAATTATTTCTTCTCTGCTGTTGCTGGTTTAGCTTTTTTGTCAGCTGGTGTATGACCAAAGAATGTTCTGGTTGGTGCAAACTCACCTAGTTTATGACCAACCATATCCTCTGATACAGTTATTGGTATAAATTTTTTGCCATTATAAATTTGGAAACTGACTCCTACAAAATCAGGTAAAATTGTAGATTTTCTTGACCAAGTTTTAATAGGAATTTTTTTTGGATCGTCTTTATACTTATCTACTTTCTTCATTAAGCTTTCTTCTACGAACGGTCCTTTCCAAACTGCTCTAGCCATTACTTAGTATCCTTCCTCTTATTTCTTCTCTTAACTATAAATTTATCTGTTCTTTTATTATCTCGAGTTTTTAAACCTTTAGCAGATTGTCCTGTAGGTGATACTGGATGTCTTCCTCCAGCGGACTTACCTTCACCACCTCCATGAGGGTGATCAACTGGGTTTTTAACAACACCTCTGGTATGAGGTCTTCTACCCAACCATCTTGATCTACCTGCTTTTCCAATTTTAATATTTTTTTGATCTGGATTACTTAAAATTCCAATTGTAGCTAAAGCTCTTGAATCTATTCTTCTCACTTCACCTGAGGCTAATTTTATTAAACTATAGTTTCCATCTAGACCACTAATAGTAACTGATGAACCAGCTGCTCTAGCGATTTTTCCACCACCACCTGGCTGTATCTCAACATTATGTATATTGATACCCACTGGAATATCTTGCAATGGCATACAATTACCTACTTTAATTTCTTTTTTAGAACCGCTTTCAACTTTATCTCCAACTTTAATTTTTTGTGGTGCCAAGAAATATGAATGAGTACCATCCTCAAATTTAACTAACATAATGTAACATGATCTATTCGGATCATATTCAATTCTTTCAACTGTGGCTTCCATGTCGAATTTTTTTCGATAAAAATCCACATGTCTGTACATTTTTTTATGTCCACCAGCTCTATTAATAGACGTAATATGACCGTTATTATTTCTACCTTTCATTGCATTTTTAGGTGAAACTAAGGTCTTGAAAGGTTTACCCTTCCATAAACCAGTTCTATCGACTAAAATAGTACCTCTTGTAGATTTTGTGTATGGTTTAAAAGTTTTTAATGCCATTTATTAAATTCCTGTTGTTAGGTCAATGCTCTGACCTTTTTTTAAAGTAATTATTGCTTTTTTATATCCAGATACTTTTACCTTTCTCCCTCTCGTAACTTTTGTTCTGTTCTGTTTGTTAATAATATTTATCTTTGTCACATTTACTTTGAATATTTTTTCAATATTTTTTTTTAAATTTTTTTTATTTGCTCCATCTGGAACTTTAAATACAATTTTATTTAGTTCAGATAAATTAGTTGATTTCTCAGTGACCACAGGAGAAAGAATTTTATCGTATAAATGAATTTTTTCCATATTATGAATATCTCTTTTCTAGTTCTTTTACAGAACTTTCTGTAAAAACTACTTTTTTAAATTTAATAATGTCATAAGCGCTGAAATGATTTACATCTGTAACTTTTACATTTGGAATATTTCTTACTGATTTTTCAATTTTTTCTTTAGAATTTTTATCTAAAATTATTAGTGAATTTGTAATTTCAAGTTTATTAATAATTGAGTTCATCTCTTTTGTTTTTTTAATTTCAGAACTAAAATCATTTAAGATTAGTAAATTTTTATTATTATTTTTTTCAGTAATTAATGAAGCCACGCTTTGTTTTTTCTCTGTTTTGTTTAGTTTTCTTTTTTTATAAGCCAATTCACCTTTTGGTCCATGAGCAATTCCACCGCCGACAAATATAGGAGCTTTTCTACTAGCATGCCTTGCGCCACCAGTCCCTTTTTGAGCATATATTTTTGAAGTTGGCCCTCTTACTTCATTTTGTTGTTTAGTTTTGGCATGTCTTCCTTTGTAATTAGCATTTGTTTTATAAAGAACAGCGCTAACTAATTTATGGTTAATTTTTGCAGAAAAAATCTTATCCAAAACTTCAATACTATCTTTTTTCCCATCTATGCTCATTTTATTTAATTTCATTATTTTTTCTTTTTCTCAGGTGTTTTTTTAGCCTCTTCTGCAGCTGCTTGTTTCTCAACAATTGTCATTTTGCTTATATTTTTTACCGATTTTTTAACCATTACTTCAGAATTTTTTGAACCAGGTATTGATCCTTTTAAGTAGAGAAGTTCGTTTTCTAAGTCAGTTTTTATTATTTCGATATTTTGCATTGTTCTTAGCTTGTCACCCATATGACCAGCCATTTTTTTTCCTTTAAAAACTTTTCCTGGATCTTGACTATGCCCAGTTGAACCATGTGCTCTGTGTGATATTGAAACACCGTGACTTGCTCTTAAACCACCAAAATTTTGTCTTTTCATAGCACCAGCAAAACCTTTACCAATTGTCTTTGATCTTGTGTCCACAAATTTAATATCTTTGAATATTTCTAAACCGAACTCGTTTCCTTCTTTGTAAACAGATGTGTCAATTACTCTAAATTCTTTTAATTTTTTCTTAGCTTCTGTATTTTTTTTAGAAAAAACACCTTTCATTGCTTTTGTTAATTTTGAATTTTTAATTTTTCCATATCCAAGCTGAACAGCTTTGTATCCTCTTTTTTCCTCTTCAATAACCTGAATAACTCTAGCTTTTTCAACCTTAAGCACAGTCACAGGAACTAACTGACCTGATTTATAGAATTCTCTCGTCATTCCTATTTTTTTTCCTAATAAAGCTATCTCGCTCATAATTAAATTTTAATCTCCACATCTACACCAGAAGCTAAATCAAGTTTCATCAATGCTTCTACAGTTTGTGGTGTTGGTTCAATGATATCTATTAATCTTTTGTGAGTTCTTGATTCAAATTGTTCTCTACTTTTCTTATCTATATGAGGTGATCTTAATACAGTATATCTTTCAATTCTTGTAGGTAATGGAATAGGTCCTTTAATTGTAGCTCCAGTTCTTTTAACTGTGTTTACAATTTCTTCGGTAGATGCGTCTAGAACTTTATTATCGTACGCTCTTAGTTTTATTCTTATGTTTTGCTTTTCCATTATCCTGCTACCTTTTTAGTTACTTCGTCTTGAACGTTTTGAGGAACTTTAGAATAATGATCAAAGAACATTGAATATTGTGCTCTTCCTTGTGACATTGATCTAAGATTATTAATGTAACCGAACATATTGGCCAGAGGAACCATAGCTGTAATTACAGTTGCATTACCTCTTTGCTCTTGAGTGCTAATTTGCCCTCTTCGACTGTTTAAATCACCAATTACATCTCCCATATAGTCTTCAGGAGTAACGACTTCTACTCTCATTATCGGTTCTAGAAGTTTTAATCCACCTTGAGTACAAGCTTCTTTAAAACATGCTCTACTTGCAAGTTCAAAAGCTAAAACGCTTGAGTCAACATCGTGATGTAAACCATCAACAATAGTTACTTTGTAATCAATCATTGGAAATCCTGCCAAAATTCCACTATCAGAGACAGTTTCAATACCTTTTTCAACACCAGGAATGAATTCTTTTGGAATAGCTCCACCCTTTATAGCACTTTCAACTTCTCTTCCTTTTCCTGGTTCTTGTGGTTCAACAAATAATTTAACCTTAGCAAACTGGCCAGCACCACCACTTTGTTTTTTATGTATGTATTCATACTCAGCGGATTTTTCTATAGTTTCTCTGTAAGCAACTTGTGGAGCACCAACGTTTGCTTCAACTTTAAATTCCCTTTTCATTCGATCAACAATAATATCTAAGTGAAGTTCACCCATGCCTTTAATGATTGTTTGACCCGACTCTTCGTCTGAAGAAACTCTAAATGATGGATCCTCTTTAGCTAATCTTGCTAATGCTTCGCCCATTTTTTCTTGGTCACCTTTTGTTTTTGGCTCTACAGCAATTTCAATTACTGGGTCTGGAAATTCCATTGGCTCTAATAAAACTGGATTTTCCTTATCACATAAAGTGTGACCAGTCATAGTATTTTTTAATCCAGCTAGTGAAACAATATCACCTGCGTTAGCTTCTTTAATATCTTCTCTTGAATTAGCATGCATTAAAAGCATACGGCCAACTCTTTCTTCTTTGTCAGATGAAGAGTTATATACGGCAGTACCAGACTTAATTGTTCCAGAATAAATTCTAACAAATGTTAAAGAACCTACAAATGGATCGTTTGCAACTTTGAAGGCCAAACCTGAGAAAGAGGAACCATCATCAAATTTCATCTCAACTTCATCTTCTGAACCAACTTTTGTTCCTTTAATTGAGCCAATATCTACTGGGCTTGGCAAGTAATTTACAACTGCATCTAATAAAGGTTGAACACCTTTATTTTTAAACGCAGATCCAGTTAAAACTGGGACAAAACTAAAGTTCAATGTTCCTTTTCTTATACACTTAACTAAATCTTCCTCTTTAATTTCCTCTCCATTTAAATAAGACTCCATTAATTTTTCGTCTTGTTCTACAGCAGTTTCAATTAATTCTGTTCTATATTTTTCAGTAATTTCTTTAATATCATCAGGAATATCTTTGTATTCCCATTCGGCACCTAATGCCTCATTTTTCCAAACTTGAGCTTTCATTTTAACTAAATCAACAACTCCAGTTAAAGAAGCCTCAATTCCAATTGGAACCTGTAATACTAATGGCTTAGCGCCTAATCTATCTTTAATCATATCAACACATCTAAAGAAATCAGCACCTGTTCTATCTAGTTTATTTACAAAACAAATTCTTGGAACTTTATATTTGTCAGCTTGTCTCCATACTGTTTCAGATTGTGGCTCTACACCTGCTACACCATCAAAAACAGCTACAGCACCATCCAAAACTTTCAAAGATCTTTCTACTTCAATAGTAAAGTCTACGTGACCTGGGGTATCAATGATGTTAACTCTGTGATCATTCCAAAAACAAGTAGTTGCTGCAGAAGTAATTGTAATTCCCCTTTCTTGTTCTTGCTCCATCCAATCCATGGTTGCTGCACCATCATGCACTTCACCAATTTTATGGCTCTTACCTGTATAATATAAAATTCTTTCTGTTGTAGTTGTTTTACCAGCATCTATATGGGCCATGATCCCAATATTTCTATATTTATCTAATGAATGAGTTCTAGCCATATCTTATTACCACCTAAAATGAGCAAATGCCTTGTTAGACTCTGCCATTTTATGTACATCCTCTCTTTTTTTAACAGCAGCTCCTTTTTTTTCATAAGCATCATAGAGCTCATTAAAAATTTTATCTGCCATATGTTTGTCTTTTCTTTTTCTTGCTGACTCTACTAACCATCTAATTGCTAAGGCTTGAGCTCTTTTACTTTTTACTTCAACAGGAACTTGATAAGTTGCACCACCAACTCTTCTAGATCTAACTTCTACAGTTGGTTTGATATTGTTAATTGCTTCATTAAAAATATTTATTGGCTCATCTTTTGTTTTTGTTTTTATTTTGTCAATTGCATCATAAACTATTTTAGCAGCAATACCTCTTTTACCGTCATACATTATATTGTTGATTAATTTTGGAATGATAGTTGATTTAAATTTTGGATCTGGAACTACATTTTTTTTTGGTTGAGTTTTTTTTCTAGACATTATTTACCTTTTTTTGTTCCGTATAAAGATCTTCTTTGTTTTCTGTTTGCAACACCTTGCGTATCTAGATTACCTCTTAAAATATGATAACGAACTCCTGGTAAATCTTTTACCCTACCACCTCTAATCAATACTACCGAGTGTTCTTGTAGATTGTGACCTTCACCAGGAATATAAGCTGTAACCTCAAATCCATTTGACAATCTTACCCTAGCAACTTTTCTTAATGCAGAGTTTGGTTTCTTAGGAGTTGTTGTATAAACTTTTACACAAACACCTCTCTTTAAAGGTTGTTTTTGTAAAGCAGGAACTTTGTTCCTTGCAGCTGGTTTAACTCTTTTTTTTCTTAACAACTGATTAATAGTTGGCATAAATATTTTAAAAATTAATTAATTTATTTTTAGATGAAAATAACTGACAGGTTATTTTGTGGCAGCGTTTAGTACTGTTAGAAGCACTACATTCCAACCAAAAACATCGCCAAATTACTTATTAATAACCCTTTGTCAAACTAAAACTGCAATTTTTAAGCGATTTTTTTATTGATTTGTTTGTGTTTCTTCAGGTTCTGAAGCTTCTATTTTTTCCTGCTCTGCTAAGAAGTTATTATCATCCTCAAGGGCTTTATTGTTCCATCTATTTTTAATATTACCAGTACCTGCAGGAACTAATCTTCCAACTATTACGTTCTCTTTTAGACCATTTAATGGATCAACTTTTCCTTTAATTGCAGCATCTGTTAGTACTCTTGTAGTTTCTTGGAACGAAGCAGCTGAAATAAATGATTCAGTTTGAAGTGAAGCTTTAGTGATACCCATTAGAACTCTCTCACCAACCGCTGGAGTTTTACCCTCTGCAACTAATTTTTCATTGGTATTATCAAACTTAATTCTATCAATTACTTCACCTGGTAAATAATTGGAGTCACCTGATACTTTAACTTCAACTTTTTTAAGCATTTGTCTTAAAATAGTTTCTATATGCTTATCGTTTATTATTACACCTTGTAATCTATAGACTTCTTGAACTTGATTAACAAAATATTCTGTTAATTCCTTAATACCTAAAATTCTTAAAATATCATGTGGTAAAGGTTGTCCATCTAAAAGATATTCTCCTTTTTGAATTTTTTCACCTGGATTAAAATTAATATGTTTGCCTTTCGGAATTAAATAATTTGAAGGCTCTGAGCCATCTTCAGGAACAATAGAAACTCTTTGTTTACCTCTCACCTCTTTACCAAATACTACGCTACCATCATTTTCAGCAATGATTGCACTATCTTTAGCTTTTCTTGCTTCAAATAACTCAGCAACTCTTGGAAGTCCTCCAGTAATATCTTTCGTTTTTGTAGTTTCCTTAGGTAGTCTTGCAATTACATCGCCTGCATAAACTTTTTGACCATCTTTAATTGATAAAATGGAATCTGGTACTAAATAATATCTAGCTTCATTATCGTCAGCTTTTTTAATTACATTTCCTTTTTCATCTCTAAGAGTAACTCTAGGTTTTAAATCAGTACTTTTTGATTGGCCTCTCCAATCAATTACTGATTTAGAAGAAATTCCTGTTGCATCGTCAGTAGTTTCTTGAATTGAAACACCATCTATTAAATCTACATAACTAGCTGTACCACTTTTCTCTGCTATAACTGGTGTTGTGTAAGGATCCCATTCACAAATTTTAGTATTCGCTTTTACTTTATCACCGTTATTAAAAAATAATCTTGATCCATATGCAACTTTGTAAACTGCAATTTGAACTCCATTATCATCCTCAATTGAAAGCTGAGTATTTCTACCCATTACAATTAAATTCTTTTTAGAGTCCTCTAATATATTTGAGTTTATAATTTTTAATGTTCCTTCATTTTTAGTTACAATTTGTGAGTCCTGTTTAACTGAAGCAGTTCCACCTACGTGGAAAGTTCTCATTGTTAACTGTGTTCCTGGTTCACCGATTGACTGTGCAGAAATCATTCCAATAGCTTCACCAACGTGAACCATTTTACCTCTAGATAAATCTCTTCCGTAAGAAGTAGCACAAACACCTTCTTTTGAACCACAAGTCATAACTGAGTAAACTTTTATTGATTTTACCCCTGCAGCATCAATTTTATCGCATCCAGCCTCATCGATCATAGTTTGTTTTTTGATTATTACTTCACCAGTTAAAGGATGTTTAACCTCATCAAATGTAATTCTACCTAGCGCTCTTTCAGATAGGCTAACTACTACATTACCACCTTCTAAGATTTCAGAAAGCTCGATAAATCCTGGATTTTTACAGTCACAAGCTTTCTTGGTAACAGTTAAATCTTGAGCTACATCACATAGTCTTCTCGTTAAATATCCAGAACTAGCTGTTTTAAGTGCTGTATCTGCTAACCCTTTTCTAGCTCCGTGAGTTGAATTAAAGTACTCTAAAGCAGTTAATCCCTCTTTAAAGTTTGAAATAATTGGACTTTCAATAATTTCTCCTGAAGGTTTGGCAATCAAACCCCTCATTCCTGCTAATTGTTTCATTTGAGCAGCAGATCCTCTGGCTCCGCTGTCTGCCATCATAAATACTGAATTTATTTTTAATCCTTCATCAGTTTTTTCTGTAGCTGAAATTCCCTTCATCATTTCACCGGCAACTTTATCTGTACACTTGGACCATGCATCGACAACTTTATTATATTTTTCACCTCTTGTGATCAAACCTTCAGCATATTGGGTTTCATAATCTGAAATTAATTTCTTAGTGTCATCAATTAATTGAGTTTTATTTGCTGGAATTACTAGATCATCTTTTCCAAATGAAATTCCTGCTTTAAATGCATGTTTAAAACCTAAATCTTTAAGTTTATCACAGAAAATCACAGTTGTCTTTTGACCACAAAATCTAAACACAACATCAATTATTTCTGAAACCACCTTTTTAGGTAATAATCTATCTACTAAAGAAAACTTAATGTTACTATTCTTGGGTAATAAATTTGCTAATAAAAATCTTCCAGCTGTGGAAGTATATTTTTCCATTTTCTTGTTACCTTGATCATCTACAGTCTCAAATCTTGAAATAATAGTGCTATGAACATTTATTTGGCTAGATGATAATGCAAATTCAATTTGATCTGAATTTGTAAAGTATCCAGCTGGTTTATCAGAAATAGGTTCTTGTGATAGATAATAAATTCCTAAAATCATATCCTGACTTGGAACGATAATTGGTTTTCCATTTGATGGAGAAAGAATATTATTTGTAGATAACATTAAAATTCTTGCTTCTAGTTGTGCCTCTAAACTTAATGGAACATGAACCGCCATTTGGTCACCATCAAAATCAGCGTTAAATGCTGCACAAGTTAAAGGGTGTAATTCAATTGCATCACCTTCAATTAATTTTGGCTCAAATGCTTGAACTCCAAGTCTATGAAGTGTTGGCGCTCTATTTAAAAGTACAGGATGTTCTCTAACTATCAATTCTAGAGCATCCCAAACTGCATTAGTCTCTTTTTCAACTAATTTTTTAGCTTGTTTAATTGTAGAAGCTAAGCCTAGTTTATTTAATCGTGCATATAAGAATGGTTTAAATAATTCTAAGGCCATTTTTTTTGGTAAACCACATTCATGAAGTTTCAAATCTGGACCAACAACGATCACAGATCTTCCAGAATAATCAACTCGTTTGCCTAGAAGATTCTGTCTAAATCTACCTTGTTTCCCTTTTAGCATTTCTGCAAGCGATTTAAGTGGTCTCTTACCTGTACCTGTAATTACTCTACCTCTTCTACCGTTATCAAATAGTGCATCTACCGACTCTTGAAGCATTCTTTTTTCATTTCTCACAATGATATCTGGAGCTTTAAGATCCATTAGTCTTTTCAATCTGTTATTTCTGTTGATTACTCTTCTATATAAATCGTTAAGATCTGAAGTAGCAAATCTTCCACCGTCTAAAGGAACCAAAGGTCTTAATTCAGGTGGTATAACAGGAACTACTGTCATAATCATCCACTCAGGTTTTTGACCAGTTTCAATAAATGACTCGATTAATTTTAATCTTTTTATTGCTCTTTCTTCGTTGACCTTTGATTTAGTTTCTTTAATAAAGTTAACAAGATTCTTTCTTTCTAATTCTAGATCTAAATTCTTTAACATCTCTAAAACTGCTTCAGCACCAATCCCTGCTGTAAAGCTCTCTTCACCAAATTCATCTTGGTATTTTGCTAATTCTTCCTCATTTAAGAGTTGATTTTTTTGTAGACCAGTTAGACCTGGTTCTATCACTATAAAGTTTTCAAAATAAAGAACTCTCTCTATTTCCTTTAATTTCATATCAACTGCTAAAGCAATTCTACTTGGAAGAGACTTTAAAAACCAAATATGTGCTACCGGTGTAGCAAGATTAATGTGACCCATTCTCTCTCTTCTTACATTTGATTTTGTAACTTCAACACCACATTTCTCACAAATGATTCCTCTAAATTTCATTCGTTTATACTTACCGCATAAACACTCATAATCTTTAATTGGTCCAAAAATTCTTGCACAGAACAAACCATCTTTTTCAGGTCTAAATGTTCTATAGTTTATTGTTTCAGGCTTTTTGATTTCACCAAATGTCCAAGATTTAATCTTCTCTGGGCTTGCAAGTGAAATTTTAATGCTATTAAAATTTTGAGCTTCTAAAATCTCACTACTCTTAAATAGATCTGTTAATTCTTTTTTCATTAATTTAGCTCCACATTTAATGCCAATGATTTAATTTCCTTAACTAAAACGTTAAATGACTCTGGTATTCCAGATTCAAAATTTTCTTCACCTTTAACGATTGTCTCATAAACTTTCACTCTTCCCGCAACGTCATCAGATTTAACAGTTAAGATTTCCTGCAATGTATATGAAGCACCATATGCTTCAAGGGCCCACACTTCCATCTCACCAAATCTTTGACCACCTAATTGTGCTTTACCACCAAGTG
>CACBWE010000004.1 GCA_902542855.1 uncultured Pelagibacteraceae bacterium
TCTTTTCGACTGATAAAGAGGGAAGACCAACTATATCTTATATAGATCAATTTCCAGAACCTCAAAACATGGATCAAGGAAATTTTTTACAAAGATTGTCTGATGGATTAGAGGAAAGTAAAAATAAAATAATTACAAAATTACCTGTTGGATTCTCTGTGATTGCAAATAATTATTTCTGGCTTCATGGAAGAAAACCTTTTAAAGAAAACAAGGAATTAAGCAGAGAATTACTAAGAATTAGAGGTTCTTTTTTTGTTAATTAATTCAATATAATCAATATAAAGTATCCAAAATTATGAATTTAGGTTTTATTGGTACTGGAAAAATTGCAGCTTCAGTAATTACTGGAATATGTAAATCAAAAATTTCCTATAGGAAAATTATTATTTCTCCAAGAAATAAAAAAATAGCTCTTAGGTTAAAAAGAAAGTTTAAAAAAATAATTATTGCCAAGGATAATCAACAAATTTTAGATCAATCTAATTGGGTATTTTTATCTGTTACACCTACTGTTGGTGAAAAAATTATTAAAGATTTAAAATTTAAATCGACCCAAACAGTTGTTAGTTTTATTTCAACAATTACTTTATCTCAATTAAAGAAAGCAATTAAAGTAAAAGCAAAAATTATAAGAGCAATACCTCTACCTCCAATTTCATTAAAGAGAGGTCCTGTGCCTATTTGCCCTCCCAACTCAAAAGTTAAAGCATTTTTTAATAATTTGGGCACAACTGTAGAAATTAAAAACGAAAAATCATCTATAAATTTTTGGTCAACATCTGGCATGATGGCACCTTTTTATGAGATGTTGAGAGTAATGACTGATTGGTTGGTAAAAAGAGGGGTAAAAAGAAATAATGCTCAAAAATATATTACTTCTTTATTTTTAGCTTTATCTGAAGATGCTGTAGTAAATTCAAAAGAAAATTTAAAGAATTTAGTAAATGAGTCTCAAACGCCAAAAGGGTTAAATGAACAAGGTGTGAAAGAATTAACTAAAGCTGGATTTTATAGATCTCTAGAAAAAACATTAAATAGCATTCACAGAAGACTTAACAAATAAATCAAATGTCTGAAAATATTTTAGAGATTAATAATTTAAGTAAACATTTTGGTGGATTAGCTGCAGTTTCAGATTGTTCAATAAAAGTTAAAAGAGGAACTATCACTGGTATCATTGGGCCAAATGGATCTGGTAAAACAACTTTATTTAATTTAATTGCTGGAAACTTAAAATCCTCTGGTGGAAATGTTGTTTTTGATGATGAAAATATTACTGATGTTCCATCTTATGAATTATTTTCTAAAGGGTTGTTAAGAACATTTCAAATTGCACATGAGTTTTCAAATTTATCTGTTTTAGAAAATTTAATGATGGTTCCAGGAAATCAATCTGGAGAAAAAATAATGACAGCATTATTTAAACCAGGTTTAGTTGCACAAGAAGAGGCTGTGGTTAAAGAGAAAGCGAAAGAAGTTGTTGAATTTTTAAATTTAGGACATTTATCAAATGAGCTCGCTGGAAATCTTTCAGGTGGACAAAAGAAATTATTAGAACTTGGAAGAACCATGATGGTTGATGCAAAATTAGTATTATTAGATGAAGTAGGGGCTGGAGTTAACAGGACTTTGTTAAAAGATCTTGGAACTGCAATAGAAAAGTTAAATAAAGAAAAAGGTTATACTTTTTGTATGATTGAACATGATATGGATTTTATTGGAAGATTGTGTGATCCAGTGATTGTAATGGCTGAGGGGTCAGTATTATTTGAAGGAAGTGTTGAAGAAGCAAAAAAAGATGAGAAAGTTATCGAAAGCTATCTTGGAAGAGGATCAAAATTAAAGGATACAAATTAATGGCATATTTTGAAGGAATAGAAATGACAGGTGGTTATGGTAATGGTCCTGACATTATTAGTTCGTGTTCAGTAAATGTTAATAAAGGTGAAATAGTTTCTATTTTGGGGCCTAATGGTGCTGGCAAATCAACTGCCATGAAAGCAATGTTGGGCTTGTTGAATTTAAAGTCTGGATCAGTAAAGATTGATGGTAAAGATATTTCAAAATTATCTCCTCAAGATCGAGTTAAGCAAGGTATTTCTTTTGTGCCACAGACTAAAAATGTTTTTGCAGGGATGACTGTTGAAGAAAATTTAGAAATGGGTGCATTTCTTGTTGAGGATGAAATCAAAAATATAATTGAGGAAATTTATGAATTATTTCCAATTTTAAGAGAGAAAAGAAATCAGTTGGTTGGTGAACTTTCTGGAGGTCAAAGACAACAAGTAGCTCTAGGTCGAGCTTTAATGATTAAACCCACTGTTTTAATGTTAGACGAGCCAACTGCCGGTGTATCGCCAATTGTGATGGACGAATTATTTGATCATATTGTAAAAGTAAAAAGAACAAACGTTGCTATCTTAATGGTAGAACAAAATGCAAAACAAGCCTTAAGCATTTCAGATAGAGGCTACGTGCTAGTTACTGGAGAAAATCGTTATTCAGGAACTGGAAAAGAATTATTAGACGATCCAAGAGTAAGAAGCTCTTTTTTGGGAGGGTAATATGGATTTTGTAAATGCAATAATTCTTTTATTAAATTATATATTTATTCCTGCATTAACTTATGGTTCTCAGTTAGCATTAGGTGCAATATTTGTAACATTAATCTATGGAATTTTAAGATTTGCAAACTTTGCGACTGGTGACATGATGTCTTTTGGAACCATGATGACAATATTGTTTACATGGTATTTTCAATCTTTAGGTGTCTCTTTAGGTGTTTTACCTACTGCTTTATTGGCTATTCCATTTGGAATAATTTTCATGATTTTTTACATGCTTATAATAGATAAGTTTGTCTTTAAGTATTATAGAAATCAAAAAAGTCCCCCAGTTCAATTTGCAATGGTGAGTATTGGAGTAATGTTTGTAACACAAGCAGTGGTAAGAATTATTATTGGACCTGGTGACAGAAGATTTTTTGATGGTGAAAAATTTATTATTAAAGCTCGTGAATTTAAGGAGATGACAGGTTTAAATGAAGGTCTTGCATTGAAATCAACTCAAGTGATAACCATTTTTGTAACAATAGTTTTAGTCTCTTTATTGTTTTGGTTTTTAAATAGAACAAAAACTGGAAAAAGTATGAAAGCTTATTCTGATAATGAAGATCTTGCTTTGTTGTCAGGTATTGATCCAAAAAAAATAGTTTTAGTTACTTGGGTTATTGCTGGAATTTTAGCTACAATAGGCGGTGCTTTGTATGGTTTGGATAAAAGTTTTAAACCATTTACTTATTTTAATAATATGCTTCCTATTTTTGCTGCTGCAATTGTTGGAGGAATTGGAAATCCATTTGGAGCTTTTTTAGGTGGATATGTAATTGCTTTTTCTGAAATATTGCTCACTTACGCATATAAAAAATTCTTTATGTATATTTTACCAGAAAGTATGGAGCCAAGTAGTTTGGTTCAGTTATTATCCACAGATTATAAGTTTGCAGTCTCGTTTTCTATTCTTGTAATTGTTTTAATTTATCGACCTTCGGGAATATTTAAGGGGAAAGTATTGTGAGAAAAAACCTAAATGTAATTGCAGCATATAGTATCATGATGGTACTCATTCTGATGGTTGGTATATTTCAGTCTTGGAACATAGCGTTATCAATATTTAATCTTTGTTTAATTTCTGCAGTTATGACAATGGGTGCGAATATTCAATGGGGATATGCTGGTTTAATTAATTTTGGAATTATGGGCTATACAGCTTTAGGTGGTTTAGCTGCGGTATTAATATCTGTAGATCCTGTCCAAGAAGCTTGGAGGGCTGGAGGTTTCGACATTCTAATGTCGTTGTGGCTGATAGTAGTAATGGTATTAGTTATACGCTTTGTTTTAAAAAGATTTGAAAAATCAAAAATAAGAACGTACAGCATAGCTGCAATAATAATTTCAGGTATTTTACTTATCAGATTTTCTGCAGAGCCAGGCATAGAAGCAATTGAAGCAGTAGATCCAGCTAAAACTGGTTTCTTAGGAGGATTTGGATTACCAATTATATTTTCTTGGATAGTTGGAGCACTTTTTGCTGGTAGTTTAGCTTTTATAGTTGGAAAAGTTGCGCTTGGTCTTAGAGCAGATTATTTAGCTATCGCAACACTTCTTATTTCTGAAATTGTTATTGCAATTATTAAACATGAAGACTGGCTCACAAGAGGAGTCAAAAATGTTATCGGCTTAAAAAGACCTGCACCTTATGAAGTAGATCTTCAAACAACTGATTGGTTTATTAAATTAGTTGAAAAGTTTAATTCAGGAAAATTAAGTGTAATTGAGAATTTAGCTGATAGACAAGCTGCTTTAAATCAACTTGTTATTGAAGGCTCTTCAGTATTTGTAAAACTGTGTTATTCAGGATTATTTTTAGTAGTAGTAATCATTCTTTTAATTTTAACTCAAAAGGCTCTTTATTCTCCATGGGGAAGAATGATGAGGGCAATTAGAGACAATGAGGAAGCTGCAAATGCAATGGGTAAAAATGTTGTTAAACAACATTTACTAATTTTTATTTTAGGCTCAGCAATTGTTGGAATTGCAGGTGCAATGCTTGTTACACAAGATGGTTTATTTACACCGGGAAGTTATAGACCTATGAGATATACTTTTTTGATTTGGGTGATGGTAATTGTTGGAGGAAGTGGAAATAATTTTGGAGCAATTTTAGGAGGATTTGTTGTTTGGTTTTTATGGATAGAAGCTGCACCAATATCATTATTCTTAATAAACTTTTTCACTGCGGGAATTCCTGAAACAAATGCACTTAAAGCTCATTTAATTGAAAGCGTTCCTTATTTCAGATTTTTACTGATGGGATTAGGATTGTTGTTTATTATGAGGTATAGACCTAAAGGTATACTTCCTGAAAAAATAGAAATAAAGTAAACGTAATGAAATATATTATATTAGGTGCTGCTGCTGCTTGGGCTTTGTATATGGCTGATAAGTATTTATTCTTTTAATGAATAAAAATCTTTCGTTACTTATATTAAGCCAGATTTTTGCTTTTACAGCTGCCCCAGTCACCGTTTTTTTAAGTGGTATAATTGGTTCAAAATTTAGTCCAATAAATACTTTAGCAACTCTTCCAATGGCTTTGTCAGTAGTCGGAATTGCGTTATTTGCATTTTTTGCTGCAAAGTTAATGAGTATAATTGGACGGAAATTGGGATTCATTTACGCATCAGTAGGTACATGTTTTGCATCTCTTTTAACTGCATACTCTATAATTATAGAAAGTTTTGTCTTATATAATTTAGGATGCTTTTTAATTGGTGGAGGAATAGCTTTTAGCCATCAATATCGTTTTGCAGCAGTCGAGGTTGTGGATAAGGATTATGCACCAAAAGCAATTTCTATCATTTTGTTAGCAGGAATAGGTTCGGCCTTTATTGGTCCAAACATTGCAAACATTTCAAAAGAATTAATTTCAGATCATATGTATGCAGGTTCTTATCTTACACTTGCCATTTTATCTATCTCATCAACAATATTTTTAATTTTTTATCAGGAACCAAAAACGATATCTAGTAATCAATATAAAACAGGAAGAAGTTTTTTTGAGCTTATCTCACAACCTAGATTTCTACAGGCACTGATAGCTTCAGCTTTTGCGTATGCAGTAATGACTTTTTTAATGACAGCAACTCCCATAAGTATGCATTTGATGGATAAAATAAGTTTATCCAAGACTGGATTTGTTATTCAGCTTCATATAGCAGCCATGTTTTTACCTTCATTAATTACTGGAAATTTAATTAAAAGGTTTGGTCATAGTAAAATTATGCATATGGGAGTTTTATTATTTTTAATCACAATAATTACTAGTTTGTTTGAACAAAATTTTATTAATTATATGATTGCTCTTATTTTTCTAGGGCTAGGATGGAATTTTTTATTTATATCAGGAACAAGTTTACTTGTTTTGTGTTATAGAGAAGAGGAGAAATATAGAGCTCAAGGGTATAATGATTTAATTGTTTATTCTATACAAGCAGCAGCGAGTTTGTCTGCTGGGGTGTTTCTAAGCTTAACTAGCTGGAAAACTATGAATTTAATTTGTTTGATTTTTCTAATTATCATAGCTCTATCTACCATAAGAGCTGACTTAAAAAAAAACCCCAGTAATTAAATTACTGGGGTTTTTTGAATTAAGATAAAAAATTATCTTTGTTTTTTTGTTTTGAATTTTCCACCTTTAATTTCTTGTTCTAAGAAAGAACCTTCAGCTTCACCAACGCTAGTAAAAGTTACTCCAGTTGCACCTTCGTAATTAATCTTTTTACCTTTTGCTAGTAAGTCTAAACCTTTCTTAAGTTCACCTGGATAAATTTTAGTTCCAGGAGCATTAGCAACATCCATTACATTTTTTGCAATTGATGCTCTGTCAGCAGAGTTACCTGCTTGCATTGCAAGAACGATTAAAGCAGCTGCATCGTAAGATTCACCTGTGTAAGGACCAGAAGCTTCTACACCTCCAGCTTTTGCAACTTCAGCAAATATACCTGCACCTTTACCAGTAGAACCTGGTAATGATCCAAATGATTTGCTTAAATCTTTTCCGAATGCATCAACTAAAGATTGACCAATCATACCATCTGATAAAATAAATCTATCAAACGCACCAGAGTCTAAAGAAGCTTGAATAATTCCTTTTCCTCCTTGGTCAAGATAGCCAATAACTGCTACAGCATCACCACCAGCAGAAGCAAGAGTTGCTACTTCAGATGAGTAATCTGCTTTTCCATCTTCGTGAGCAGTTACAGTTGTAACTTTAATACCATGAGCTTCAACTGCCGCTTTGTAAACATCAGCTAAACCTTTACCATAGTCATTGTTAGTATAAGTGATTGCAACACTTTTTACTTTTCTGTCTTTAGTTATATCAGCTAAAATTTGACCACCTCTAGCATCTGATGGAGCAGTTCTAAAGAAATACCCTTTGTCGTCTAGAGTTGTTAATCCTGGAGAAGTAGCTGAAGGTGAAATCATTACTACACCATTTGGTACAGCAACGTTAGTTGCAATAGCACCAGTTACACCTGAACAGTCTGCTCCCATAATTGCAGCTACACCACCTGAAATTAAACCTTCAGCTGCAGCTGTTGCCGCTGCTGAGTCAACACAAGTTGAGTCTGCTCTTACTGGCTCAATTTTTTTTCCACCTAATAGTGAACCTGAATCAGATGCTTCTTTAAATGCAAGCTCTGCAGATGCAGCCATAGCTGGAGTTAGAGATTCAATAGGACCAGTGAATCCTAAGATTATCCCCATTTTAATCGAATGTCCGTCTGCCATTACATTTGAACCAAAACTTGATACAAATATAAATACAGCGATAAATAGTTTTCTCATTATCTTCCTCTATATTGTTAACAATTTATAAAAGACCAATTTAAGTATGAATATTGTTAATATTCAATGACAAAATTATCCTATTTTAGACAGTTAATTGACGCTGAAAATTACCTGATTGAGAAGGGGTCTAAAGAAGGTTCATCAGATGTATAGAACCAAGTTGTTTTTACTCTTGTATAGTCTTTAATCGAGTCAATTCCTGCTTCTTTTCCATATCCACTATCTTTAATGCCTCCAAATGGTGCAGATGGTGAAATTAATCGATAAGTGTTAACAAAAGTTATTCCTGCCCTAATTGCTTTCGAAACTCTCATGCCTCTAGATAAATTGCTTGTATAAACTCCAGAAGATAATCCATATTGATTATCATTCATTTTAGAAATTACTTCTTCTTCAGTATCAAATTTCATAACCGATAATACAGGTCCAAATAATTCGTTTTCTGCTACAGGCAGATTATGATTGTCACATTCAATAATTGTTGGGGGAAAGTAATACCCTTTATTTGAGAAAGAATGTCTTTCACCTCCACACTTAATTTTTCCACCTTGATCAATTGTCTCTTTAATATTTTTTTCTATTACCTCTAATTGTTTAAAATTACTTAAAGGACCCATCTCTGTTTCTGGATCCATTGGTGCTCCAATTTTTATTTTTGATGCACGATTTGAAAGCTTATTTAAAAATTCATCGTAAATTCCTTTTTGCAAATAAAGTCTTGATCCTGCTATACAACTTTGTCCACTTGCACCAAATATACCTGCAGTAATTCCATTTATTGCATTTTCTTGGTCTGCATCATCAAAGACTGCAACTGGACTTTTTCCACCTAATTCTAAGCTTACTTCTGATAAATTTTCTGCTGAGTTTTTAATTATATGTCTTGCTGTTTCAGGACCACCAGTAAAAGCAACTTTTTCAATTAAGTTATGAGTAGTTAAACTTTTACCACAAGGATCTCCAAATCCTGTAATTACATTCACCACACCTTTAGGGATGCCAGTTTTTTCAACTAATTTTGCAAATTCAAACAAAACAGCAGGTGCAAGTTCTGAAGATTTAATTACCACTGTATTACCCATTGCAAGTGCTGGTGCTACTTTAGTTGCGGTTAAAAACATTTGTGAATTCCATGGAATGATTGCAGCTATAACTCCTATAGGTATTCTTGTTGTTATTGCTTGAACATTTGGCTTATCGATTGGCAAAACCGTACCTTCAACTTTATCTGCCAAGCCAGCATAATAGTCGTAGTATTCTGCTATATAAACTGCTTGTTTTTTTGTTTCTCTGTAAAGTTTTCCAGTATCAATTGTTTCTATTTCTCCTAGCATTTCTGCATTCTCTCTCAATTGATTTCCAATAGCTCTTAAATATTTAGCTCTTTCTCTGGGAAGTAGTTTTGGCCATTCACCTTCGAATGCTTTTTGAGCAGCTTTTACTGCATTATCAACATCTTTAGCATTTGCTTCTGGAACAACTGCCCATGGTTCATTATGTTCTGGATTTAGAGTTTCAAATGTTCTTTTACTTTCAGAGTCAACCCACTCTCCATTAATAAACATTTTATATTGTTTAAGTTTACTCATCTGATCCAATAAAATTTTCGATAGTTAAATTTACATCATCAGCACACTCAATACCACAAAGATGTTTTCCATCTTTAATGATCTTTAATTGACTTTTAGAAATTAAAGCATTCAATTCTTGAGACATTTTTACAGTTGAGCCAATATCGTATTCACCTGTCACAACTAGCGTATTAGCTTTAATTTTATTAAAATCTTCATCATTTTTATGATAAACGAATAGCTTGTAAACCTTTAGAAAATTATTCATGTTATTTGCAGATAAAATTGAACTTATTTTTTCATATATTTCTGGATTATTTTCTAAATATTTATCAGTAAACCACCTCTTTAAAGCTTGCTTTGAAAGTTTTAAATCTTGTTTTACCTGTTCAAACCTTTGATTAACAATTTTTTGTTGTTCTTCAGTTCTTTTATAAATAGAACACAAAAGAGTTAATGTCTGTAAACGTTCATTATGTTTAATTGCAAAATTTCGTGCAATTAAAGACCCTATAGAGAAACCTACAAGATGTATTTTTTTTATTTTAAGATGGTTCAAAAGCTCGATAAGTTGTTTAGAAAAATCATCAAAACTTATTTCACCTTCTTCTAATGGTGATCTTCCATGACCTAAAATGTCGTAAGCAATATTTGAATGATAATTAAAAAATTCAAGTTGAGGTTGCCAAATTTCATGAGTTAAACCAACACCATGCACAAATACTATTGGGACTTCTTGATCTTTTTTATTGAATAAGTAATAGGTTCCTGAGGCAGTAGTTCCTGTAATCATCAAGAATTATTTTGGCTCAATGCCCATTTCTTTCATATCTTGATATCTGTCACCAGTTCTTGCATGTGCTCTACCACTTGATGCCCCACCAATTGCAATAACCACCTCGTCATCGAAGGGTGCATCATGAATAGTAAATTCATGAGTTAGGTAATATGGTCTCAATCCAGAGTCTGTTTTATGCATCATAGGAATTGCAATCTTTGATCCAGCTGGTCCTCTTGTGTTTGTAAAACTTAAATATGAAGTTCCACCCACCGCATCTCTAAATTTATTTCCAAACCTTAAAGTATGAATAAAAGCTGAAGCATGTTCTATTTCACCGTTCAGTCCAACTACACCTGCCTTACCATATGCTAATATTTTTTCAGGTGATCCTATTTCTTTTATCAATTCTGGAACAAGTAAATCTCCTAGCTTTGGTGCAAGATCTAAAATAGTTGTTCTGAGATTTTCAACAAAACCCTGACCATGCCATGGATTTTTAAAAACTGCTGCTACTGATACCATTAAAACTGGTTCTTTCGCTTCTTTACCACCTTCAATAAAAGTTTTGTCTACAAATTTTGTAAATTTTCTTAATTCTAATTTCATTTTTTTACTCTATGTTTGAAACTATCTCTTCTAAAACTGTATAATGCTTTTGGATCTACATCAACATCAATCACAGATGGCTTATTTGATTTAATTGCTGCTCTTACAGCTTCACAAATCTCAGAAATTTTTTTAACTTTAAAACCTTTTGCACCATAAAGTTCCGCAACTTTATCAAAGGATGGACTGGTAATATCCGCACCTAAATATCTTTTTCCAAAAAAATCTTTTTGATAAGCTTTTTCAGCACCCCAACTTTTATTGTTCATCACAATAGTTGTAGTATTAATTCTATATTCAACAGCAGTGCTCAATTCAGATATTGTCATGCCAAAACCCCCATCACCCATAAGACTAACGACTGTTTTTTTAGGTTTTGCAACTTTGACTCCAAGACCACATGCAAATGAAAAACCAACTAAACCAAAATCCAATGGAGTAAATAATGAAGGAGGATCATAATATTCTAAAGCATCTGTAGCCTGCAAACATAACGTTCCAGCATCTAGAGTAATTGCTGAGTTTCTTGGTAGCACTTTTCTTAATTGTTTAAATAGTCCTTTTGGTTGTATAGGAAAATTTGGACCCAAATTTTCTTTATTTCTATTTATCAAATATTCTTTTCTCTCTTGTAAATAAGAGTTAGTCCAATCTTTAACATTTAATTTAATTTTCTCTTTTTTAACCTCTTCGTAAAGTTGTTTAGTTGCAGTCGCAGCATCCGCATGTATCTTTACTTTTACAGGAAAATATTTTCCAAGCATTGTTTTTTCTAGTTCAATTTGAATTATCTTTGCTTTTTTATTTATATTTTCATAGGAGTAAAAAGTTGAATTAAATCCTAAACGTGTTCCAATTGCTAAAATGACATCTGCATTTTTAACTAATCTTGATGCTACAGGATTTCCTCTAGGACCCATTTGTCCTGCATTTAATTTATGACCAAAAGGAATTGCATCTCCATGACCCGCTGCTGTAACAATAGGTAGGTTGCATAGTTCAGCTAGCTTTATTACCTCTTTGTATTTAGAATTATACTTAATTCCTGCTCCAACAATAATTACCGAACATTTTGAAGATCCGATTAATTTTGCAGCTTTTTTGATATTTTCCTCATTTCCTTTTTGTTTGCTTACATTTATGAACGATGGTTTTTTAGTATTGATATTATAATTGTTTGAAGCTGCTAATATATTTCTTGGTAAATTTACACAAACAGGTCCTTTTCTAGGTTTCATTGCCAAACTAAAAGCATCACTCATAATTTTTGGAATTATTTTTGAATTTTTTATAGTCCAAGTTTTTTTTGTAATAGGTGTAAACATAGACTGTTGATCTAAACCCTGAAATGCATCTTCCATTTTATCTTTAGTTGAATAAGAACCTGCAATTGCAACAACTGGAGAAAAGGCTGCTTTTGCTTGAGCGACCCCTGTAACTAAATTAGTAGCACCAGGTCCGTTTTGGCCTGCAATAATTACCCCAGGTTTATTTGAGGCTCTTGCATAACCATCAGCCATATGTGTGCCAGTTCTTTCATCTCTGACACCAATAAATTTTATACTTTTCTCATGATAAAGAGCATCAAACATTTCCATTGTAGCTGAACCAATAAGTCCAAAAACATGTTTTACTCTTTCTTTTTTTAATGATTGAACAGCAGCTTGTCCGCCGCTAATTCTTTTTCGTTTTTTATTCACGAAACTTTTTTTACTTCGGTATCGAAATCATCTTGGAAGTGAGGCATAACTTTTTCTGTAAAGAGTTTTATACTTTTCATACAATCTTTATGCTTCACACCTGGAAAATTAGACCAAACTTGTAAATTTTGTAAATTGAGTTCAGATTTTAATTCATGAATTTTATCAATCACATATTCTGGTGTTCCAAATAACATATTTCTTTTATGTAAAAATTCATAATTTAATAAATCCAATTTACCTTTTGTCTCTGGTAATTCTTCACCTGGATCCATATGATTTCCTAAACCTCTCCAATGACAAACCCATCTCATATAATTTACCATATGTTCACCAGCTTTCTCTTTTGCTTCTTCCATCGTATCTGCAACGAACATATCTCTTACAAGAGACACCCCTTCTCCAAGGGGTATATTTTTCTTTGTTACTTCTGATCTTTTGTTTTTATAAGCTTCAAACTTTGGCTTCAAAGCTTTTACTGTTGGTATCCACATGATAACATTGATATTATTTTCAGCAGCCCACTCAATCGATCTAATTCCATCAACTACTTGATGAATTGGAGGATGTGGCTGTTGATATGGCTGAGGAACAACACTAATTTTTTTCATAGTACTGTCTTCCATATTCATAAATTCTTCACTAGGAGGACTCATATCATGCTGCCAAACATAATTTGGGGATGGATAAGTATAAAATTCTCCTTGGTGACTGAAAAATTTTTCACTCCATGCTTTCTTCAATACTTCTAAAGTCTCAGCAAATAATCTAAAATTTTTAGCCTGATCTTTTAAGTCAGCTTCTTTATTTAGGTTAATTGCTTCTCTTCCATAAATTCCTCTTGCCACACCTACTTCAACTCTTCCTTTAGAAAGCTGATCTAGTGTAGCTATATCTTCAGCTAATCTTATTGGATTATGAAAAGTAATAACGTTTGCAGCTTGGCCTATTCTAATATTTTTTGTTCTTGCAGCTGCATCTGCACCCATCATTAATGGATTTGTACAAGACTCCATTCCCTCGTGATTGAAGTGATGTTCTGTAAACCAAATTGAATTCCATTTGTTTTGATCACAGTATTCTGTGATTTCTTTAGTTTCATCTAATAATTGATGATAAGGTTTGTGTGTCCAGTTTGTGGTATTACAAAAATAACCAAATTTCATAAAGCCTCCTTTAAAAGTTAATTTAAAGACGACCGATCCCACTTTCGTAAATCTATGAATTTATCGACGAGTTATGTATCGCTTTATAATTAAACTTTATTATTACTAACGTTGATATTCAATAAATTTCTTTAAGGATTTATTAAGAAATTTCTCATAAATTTGACCATTATTTTTGAATTTACCTCCATTTAAAAAAGATTGGTTCATTTTGAAATCATAGGAAGGTTCAAAAAAAAAAGGAACAGATAGTCTCTTACTTTTATTCCACAACACCCTGTGATTAGTTGCTTTAAATTTACCTTTACTTAGAAACTCTAATGCTCTTCCTGTATTTACTACTAAAGCTTTTTTGTTGAATGGCACATCATACCATTTTTTGTTTTTTCTATTTTGCACTTGTAATCCACCTTTTCTATCTTGATAGAGAACTGTAAATATTCCACTATCAACATGTGTTTCACATCCAAGCGCTACTCCATCTTGTTTTGATATTTCTACTGGTTTAGTTTGATTTGGGTAATAATTAAATCTTAATGTGCTTAAAGTTTTTAATCTTGAAAAAGCTACAGTAGAAATCTCAGGATTTTTTTTATTAAGTTTTATTAAACTTTTAAACAATATTTCACTCAATCTATAAATGTTATCAAAATATTTTTTTAGAATTTTAATTGAGCTTTTATTAAAACACATGCCTAGATTAATAAACTCTATGTATTGATTTTTGAGATTTGAGGAATATTTTTTAGTTACTTTTAAATCACCTATATCAAGACCTTCTTTTCCATTAACATCATTAGGAAAATATCCTCTGTATAAATTTTTATTTTTTTTATTCCATTTTTTAGGTGCTAATCTTCTTTTCGTGCTGTCTGGTAAATTAAAAAATTTATTAGCAACTTCACATGTTTTTTTTATTTCTTTCTGATTAATTCCATGTCCAGTAATTTGAAAAAATCCTACATCAACACAAGCTTTTTCAATTTCTTTAATTGTTTTAAATGCATTTTGATTTTCAAAATTATTTTCAATTAATGACGATATGTTTATTTTTGGTATAAAATTCTTGTTCATCTTCTAACCGGTGTTTCTGTTGCAATATATTGATCTCTAACTCTCTCCCTCATATAAATATAAATTCCAGCTGCTATAATACATGCAACACCAACAAATGTTCTGGTAGTTGGTACTTCATTAAATAAAAAGTATCCAGGTATCATAGACATAATTATTAATGAGTACTCAAACAAAGAAACAACAGATGGTGATGCAACTATATATGCTGAAAAAATACAAACAAAAGCTATTGATGCAGCAAAACCAAAAAATAAAATAAATTTCCATGTATATTCAATATTTGAAAACCATTCTCTAAAGATGAATTGTATTGTTGGATCAAAGTTTGTATTATTTAGCTGACCACTTCCCATAAAAAAATACAAAATTACACACAGCAATATTGCAATTAGATAAAAGTAATAAAGTTGGGTGTTAACATCATCTTTATCGGATGTATATTTAGTGATTGTCATAGAGGCAGCATAACAAAATGCACAAAAAACTGGTAAAAGACTTCGATATTCAAAGTCTGAAAAATTTGGATTTAAGACTATAAAAACGCCAATAAAACCAAAAACAATTGCTGACCACCTTCTAATACCAATAGTTTCTTTTAAAAATAACTTTGCAAATATTGATACGAAAAAAGGGGAGGAAAAAAATAGAGCATTTGCTGTTGCTAGAGGCATAAAAGTTAATGAGATAAAAAACGCTGAAAAAGCAATAAAATGTAAAACCACTCTTAATATTGTTAAAAAAGGATAGTGAGTTTTAAGAGAGACTTTTTGTTTACTTAATTTTATATAACCAAAAAGCAGAATTGCTGCAACAAAATATCTTCCAAAAAATATTTCATATAAAGCTGCTTTTTCAAAAATAAATTTAATTAAAGCATCCTGCATTGCAAAAAATGTCATTGCAGTAATTATTAGAAGTATACCTTTTGAATTATTATTAGCGCTCATTATGCACCTATATCAAAAAAAAATTGTATAGAATATTTAATTATTTCTTTAATTTAGAAGAAAATAGAAGAGCTTCGTTTGAAAATTTTGACTTATTTTCTTCAATAAAATCTTTCATTAATTTTACTTTTTCTTCTTCAAATTCAGTGACTTTCCTTTTGCTTAAATCTATATATAGCGATATCCACTCCATAGATGCTGAAAGTTTGTTAGTTTTTTGAGAAATCATTTCCATTTTTAAATGTAATCTTTTTTTATCATGATCAAAATAAGTTAGATTAACATCAACCATTTCTCCCTCTTTTATCTCATTTAAATATTTAGTATTAGTTTCAACAACCATTGTGCTTCTATGTAAATCTTTTGCTGCTGTTCCACCCATTTTAAATTTTTCAAGAGCAACCTCCCATGCTTGATCAAAAACAAGTACATAATAAGCCATGTTCATATGATTGTTGTAATCAACCCATTCCTTTTTTACTTCGAAAGTTTTTAATAACACTTTATGATCTTGTTAATGAAGACTGTAATTCTTGATTTGAAATGTATCCCTTTACATTTCCACTTTTATCAACCACTTCACAGTTTGAATCAGAACAGACAATTTTTGGTAAAAAATCTTCTATAAATTCATCTTCATTTACTTTTATTAAGTTTGATTTATCTATGTCATTAGCTTGATCAGCAGTTTTCATAATAATCTTTGCCTTGATAACTTTTGCTCTGTTCACATCTTTTACAAAAGCTTTTACATAATCATCAGCAGGGTTCATAATAATTTCCTCTGGGGTTCCAACTTGAACTAATTTTCCAGAATTTAATATCCCGATGTGGTCTCCCAATCTTAATGACTCATCCAAATCATGTGTAATAAATACAATAGTTTTTTTTAGTTCTGCTTGAAGATCAATCAATTGTTTTTGCATATCACTTCTAATCAGAGGATCTAGAGCGCTGAAAGCTTCATCCATTAACATTATGTCTGTATCTGTCGCTAATGCTCTTGCTAAACCAACACGTTGCTGCATTCCTCCTGATAACTGAGCAGGGTATTGATTTTCAAAACCAGTTAGACCAACTGCATCAATTTTTTCCATTGAGATTTTGTTTCTTTCATCCTCAGTTTTTCCTTGCATTTCTAGTCCGTAACCAACATTTTGAATTACTGTTTTATGCGGGAATAAACCAAATCTTTGAAACACCATGCTCATTTTATGTCTTCTAAATTCAATAAGTTTATCTTTATCAAGTGACATTACATTCGTGCCCTCAACTAAAATTTCACCATCAGTTGGATCAATTAGTCTATTTAAATGTCTTATTAGTGTTGATTTTCCTGATCCTGATAAACCCATACAAACAAAGGTTTCTCCTTCTTCAATTTTAAGAGAAACATTATCTAATCCAACGGTATGACCAGTTTGCTCTAAAATTTCGTCTTTCGTTGCACCATCTTTTACCATTGGCAGCACAGAAGAAGGGTTGTTTCCAAAAATTTTGTATACGTTGTTGATCTCAATTTTTGACATGATGTAATGTTCTAACAGTTACAATCATCATATGTAAAACAAATATTATACAACTTATAATTGTTTTAAGAAATAACAGTTGTATTTATTTGCTTTTGCTTATTTTTTAAATAAAAATTTTATATATGGCGCAAACAGATAAACATGTGCGACTAGAGTTGTCTGCTCTCTATAGAATTTTGCATATGTACGGCATGACAGACCTTGCTAATCAATGTGCCGGGGCAAGATCTGCTGAAGATAAGAATTGTTCTTTCGTTCATCCATATGGAATGTTTTATGAAGAAATTACTGCTTCATCTTTAGTTAAAATTGATCAAAACGGAAAAAAATTAGACTCAGATGGACCTTGGTTAAACGATGGATGTATTAATCTTGCTCAATGGATTTTTAATAAAAGAGACGATGTAAATTTTTATGTTCATGGACATGCCAACGATGTGATGGCAGTTGGTGGCACTAAAGAGGGTTTAATGTATCTCTCGCAGGCTGCAGTTTATTTAAATCATCTTGTTGGATATATTGATTATGAATTTGTTGAGGACAAAGAATTTGGAAGCAAGTTTGAAAACCTAATTAGCAAACACGATATTTTGATTACTAGAAATCATGGATATTATACAGTAGGAAAAACTGCTGCAGAAGCATTTTTCAGAGCTTATTATCTAGAGCAAGCATGTTCAGTTCAGGTAAAAAACCTTGCAATGGGGTTAAACAAACATGAAATAGATAAACAGAAAGCTGCGTATTTTTGGGAAAACATGAGTGACTCTGATGATTATAATTATGATGGAAAAACGGAGTGGGCTGCTTTATTAAGAAAACTAGAGAGAGAACATTCAAATTATAAAAATTAATGGAGCAAAATTTTACAATAACAAATATAACTAAAAATTCTACAAATTTAGAAGTTGACTGGAGCGATGGAAAAAAAAGTAAATTTAATTATTTGTGGCTAAGAGACAATTGTCCAACTGCACATGACAAAGACTCACGTCATAGAATGTTTAATATTTTAAAAGTATCAAACAAAATTAATCCAAAAAAATTTGCAGTAAATAATGAAGGCAAGCTTGAAATTGAATGGAGCGAAGGTGACCATATAAGTTATTATGACCAAAATTGGTTAAGAGAAAACTGCTATACTATAAAAAATAATTTAGAATATAAATCTCCATATCAACTTTGGGACAACTCTTTACAAAATGACCTGAAGTCAATTGAGATTGAACATGATGAAATTATAAGTTCATATAAGGGACTTGTCAGATGGTTAGAGCTCTTACACCACACTGGAATTGCTATAGTAAAAAATGCTCCAACTGAAAATAATTCTGGCTTTAAAATTTTAAACAGAATTAGCCATACTAGAGAAACTTTTTTTAAAACACCTTTTGAAGTAATTAATATTCCTAAACCAAATAATTCTGCTTACACAGCGCATGCTTTAAGAAATCATATGGATTTACCATGGTTTGAAACACCACCGGGATATCAATTTCTTCATTGTTTAGTAAATTCTGTAACTGGAGGAGACTCATCCGCCGTAGATGGCTTTGCAGTTGCAGATTATTTAAGAAAAAATGAGAAAGAAATATTTGATACGCTAGTAAACGTTCATTTAAAATTTAGAGACATGGATTATACTCAAGAGTCTGTTAGAAGTTATTACGCACCCGCGATATCTCTAACAAAAGATAATGATTATCATGATATTCGGTTTAGCGTAGCAACTATGGATGCTTTAGACTGTCATCCTGATTTGATGGATAAAGTTTACAAAGCTCATCATCGATTTGGAAATTTACTCCATGACGATCAATTCCAGATTAAATTTAGATTAGGACCAGGTGATATTTTTTCTTTTAACAATAGACGATTATTACACGGCAGAACTGAATATGATCCAAACTCAGGACATAGACATTTACAAGGTTATTATATGGATCGAGATGAAATTATTGGGAGACTAAGATATTTAAAAAATTCTGTTAACTCCAACCAGTAACATTCTTTACTTCAAGATATTCCTCAAGGCCCCAAACACCTCCTTCTCTCCCATTACCTGATTGTCTGTAACCACCAAATGGAGTTCCGGCATCTGCTCCATTTCCATTTATGTAAACACATCCAGATCTTAATTTTTTAGCAACTCTGTGTGCTTTCTCTCTATCTTCAGTTTGCAAATAATTTCCGAGACCATAAGAAGTATCATTTACAATATTGACTGCCTCATCTTCAGTCCCAAATGGAATTATAGATAATACAGGTCCAAAAATTTCTTCTTTAGCAATTCTCATTTCATTAGTTACATCTGTAAATATAGTTGGTTTGATGAAGTACCCTTTGTTCAAACCGTTTGGTAACTCAGGTCCACCTGCTGCAAGAGTTGCGCCTTCAGAAATTCCACTTTCAATAAGATTTATAATTTTATCATATTGAATTTTAGAAATTACTGGTCCTATATGATCTCCCTTTTTTGAAGCTTGATCTACTTTAATTTTGTTTGCTTCATCAACAGCTTCTTTAACAGCTCTTTTGTAAATTGATTTTTCAACAAGCATCCTTGTTGGTGCATCACAAGATTGACCAGAATTGCTCATTACATTTCGAATGCCATCTCTTACAGCATCTTTATAACTATCAGCAAAAACAATATTTCCACCTTTTCCACCTAATTCAAGACAAACTCTTTTAATTGTTTCAGCAGCATTTTTTGAAATTAATCTTCCTGCTCTTGTTGAACCTGTGAAAGAAACCATATCAATATCAGGGTGGCTTGAAATGTGGGTTCCCACTCCTGCACCGTCTCCATTTACCAAATTAAATACACCTTTTGGAAAACCTACTTCATCAATCATTTCTGCAAATAGCATTCCAGAAATAGGAGCAATTTCTGATGGTTTTAAAATCATTGTACATCCAGTTGCGAATGCAGGAACGACTTTTAAAGCAATTTGATTAATTGGCCAATTCCACGGTGTGATTAATCCACAAACTCCAATTGGCTCATAATAGATATGATTATTTGATTTATTATCAAAGTGTTCATCAAATTTAAAATTTTTTAATCTTAAAATAAAATCATCTAAATGATCTTTACCTGAAGCTGTTTGAACATCTGTTGCCCAATCCATTGGTGCACCCATTTCAAGAGAAATAGCCTCAGCCATTTCATTAAATCTTTTTTTATAAACTGATGATAATTTTTCAAGTAAACTGAGCCTTTCTTTCTTGCTAGTTTCTTTCCAAGTATTAAAGGCTTTTTTTGCTGATTTGACAGCTAAATCTGTATCCTCTTTTGAACCTAAAGAAATAACAGCAAACGGATCTTCATTGCATGGATTAATGACTTCAAAATCATTTTTTTTAATTGGATCAACCCACTGACCATTTATGTAAAATTTTCTTTTATCTAACATTTTTTATCTTAACACATTAATTAAATTTCATATCCTTTTTCCTCAGGTTCGCTATCAACCAACTCATCAGGAAAACCATTAGCTCTAAAATTAATATTATTTAAATCCTCCATCCTTTTCACAATCATTGATGACCAAGCTCTAGAACCATATTTTTTTTGACCATCTTTGAAAATTTCAACTATTTGAGGAGAAATTTCTAAAGGAGCATTTATTTTTTTTGCAAGATTATCAAATAGACTTGTGTCTTTTAAAACCAAATCCATTGTAAAGTTTATATTATAAGATCCATTTAATATAACCTGACTTTCAGTTTCATGTACAAATGAATTACCAGAGGAAATAGCAATCCCTTTATAAGTTTTTGCTAAATCTAAATTAGATTTTTTTGCTACAGTCCAAGCCTCACCTAATGCAACTAAATGCGCAGATGCTAGATAATTTGTAATTACTTTTAATACACTTGCTGTACCAAGCTCACCAGTGTGCAATATTTTTCTCCCCATAACAGTTAATACAGGTAAAATTTTTTCAAATGCTTTTCTTTCTCCACCCACGAATATAGAAATATTACCAGTTGCTGCTCTATGACATCCGCCACTAACAGGTCCATCCATAGGTATAGATTTTTTTTCTATCACTTTTTTTCCAATTCTTTTTACCTCATTTTCGTCTGTGGTACTCATTTCTAACCAAATTTTATTGTCTGACAGTCCATTTATAATTCCGTCATCAGCCTCCATCACTTCAGCGGATACTTCAGGGGAAGGAAGAGATGTAATTATTAAATCAGTTTTTTCTGCTAATTCTTTTGGTGATTTTGCTACCTTAGCACCTAAGTCTTTTAGAGGATTTGTTAAATTTTCATCTATATCTCTTACTGTAAGATCAAAGTTATTTCTTAATAAACTTCCAGCAAGTTTTCCTCCAACATTACCTAAACCAATAAATCCAATTTTCATTTTATTTCCTCTTCCTTTTTGTTTTTTGTAAATACAATTAAAATCACACCAACTATGATTATTGTACCACCTATAAATAATTCTGAAGTTGGCTTTTCACCTAAAAGAAATATTGCTGCCAATAAACCGGTTGGTGGAATCCCCATAGTTACAATAGGTAGAACTTTATAAAGTGGGTTATTTTTTAAAACATAATAGAAACAACCGTATGTAATTGGTTGCATGATGAAACCAATATAAATAGCAATAATCCAATGATCAAATTTTGCATTCGTTAGATAATTAATTGTATTTCCATCAATTATCGCAGATGACATTACTAATATTGGTCCAGAGAATAATGCTAACCAAGCAACTAACGCTAGAGGATTTATTTCTTTACTTAAAGGTTTAACCATAACTTGTCCAAGAGCCCATACAGCAGATCCTAAAATCGTAAGTCCAATTCCAATAAATTTTCCATCCAAGTTAGGAGATCCAGTTAAAATATAAACACCAACAAATGCGATAGCTATACCAATCAAAGCTCTGATCGTTGGTTTTTCTTTAAGCATGAAGTAAGCAAAAATAACTCCAAACGGAACTTCCATCTGAACCAAAAGAACTGCTGAAGATGCATCAATTAAATCTAAACCTGTATATGTAATGCTATATTGTAAAGTATTAGCCACTAATGATGCAGCAAAAATTCTTTTTAAATATCCTTTTGGAATTGGAAACCACCAAATTAACAATGAAGCAGCAAATGTAAATCTGATACCCATTAAAAGAATAGGAGGAAAAGACTCAAAAGCTGGTTTAGCTATAACAAAACCAAAGCCTAAAAAAATAGGCACCAAGGATGCTACGAAAGTATCTTTTATATTCATACCTATTTTTTATATTAATGATTATTAAAGAACTTCTGATATATTCACCTTTTAAAATATGAATTCAACAAAAATAGATCCTAAATACATTACTAAATCTAATCCAAGAATTGGTCTTATTGCGCTTGCAAGTGATTTTATGATTGAAAGAGATTTTATAAACGTCATTAAGGATAGAGAAGTCGATTTCTTTGTAAATCGTATTGAATGCTATAACCCTCTAACAAAAGAAAATTTGATAAAAATGTCAAATAAAGTAACTGAGGTAACAAAAGATATATTACCCGATCAGGATATCGATTGTGTTGTTTATGGTTGTACATCTGGAACAATAGCTGCAGGTTATGAATCTATTGAAAAAAAAGTAAAAGCTGCAAAACCTATGGCAGAGGTGACAACTCCAAGTACCGCTGTAATCAAAGCTTTAAAGAAATTAAATATAAATAAAATATGTCTATTTACACCATATAGTAAAAAACTTAACGATGAAGTTTTAAAATATTTTAAAGAAGAAGGATTTGAAGTTACGTCAAATTCTTACTTTGATATAGAAGCTGATTATGATATCGGAAAAGTTGATCAAAATTATTTGTATAATGTTCTATCTGAAATAGATTTGAATGGGGCAGAGGCACTCTTTGTTTCTTGTACCGCTTTACCAGTATTGCCAATAATTGATAAATTAGAGAAAAAATTAAATACTACAGTTTTATCTAGCAATCAGGCTTTGATTTGGGATACCCTTGTTAAAATAAATAAAAATAATTCTGTCGAAGGGTTTGGTAAATTATTTAAAGAAAATTAATGCTTTTCACAAAAGAAGAATACAAGCAAAGATTAATAAAAGTTAAAAAAATGATGCAAGAAAAAGGCATCGAACTTTTAATCTCACATGATACTAACAATATGAATTACCTAACAGGTTATGATGCTTGGTCTTTTTATTATGCACAATGTGCAATTGTTCACATAGATGAAGATGAGCCTTTATGTTTTGTAAGGGCGCAAGATGCAGGTGGTGCATATATAAAAACTTATTTAAAGGATGAGAATATTTTAGTTTATGACGAAAATTATATTCACACATGGCCAAAACATCCTTATGACAACCTAGTAAAAATTATAAAAGAAAGAAAATGGGACAACTCATGCATTGGCCTAGAAATGGATGCACATTACTTCACTGCGTTTTGTTATGAAAAAATTAAGCAAGGGTTGCCTAACGCAAAAATTAAAGATAGCGATCGTCTAGTTAATTGGGCAAGGTTAGTAAAATCACATGCCGAAATAGGTTTCATGAAAGCTGCTGCAAAAATTTCTGAAAAAGGAATGAAAACTGCAATGGAGGTTATTAAACCAGGTGTCAGACAGTGTGATGCAGTTGGTGAAATTCAAAAAACTTTATTTTATGGAACAGAGGAATTTGGAGGTGAATATTCTAGTATTGCAACTTTACTTCCAACAGGAAAAGGCACTTCAGCTTCACATTTAACAGCAACACAAGATAAATTTGTAGAAGGTGAGGCTACAATTATTGAACTATCTGGTGTTTATAAGAGATATCATGCTCCAATGGCGAGAACAGTTTTGTTAGGAAAGCCTAATCAATTAAAGATTGATACAATGAATAAAACAATCGAGGCTTTAAATGCAGGCATAAGTCAAATTAAACCAGGGAATACAGCAGATGATGTTGCTCAAGCTTTTTGGAAAATATTAGATAAATACGGAATAGAAAAAAAATCTAGAACAGGTTATTCGATTGGAATTGGTTATCCTCCTGATTGGGGCGAACATACACTTAATATTTATAAGGGAGACATGACAATACTTGAGCCCAATGTTTGTTTTCATATGATAGCAGTGATGCAGTTTGGTGATTGGGGTGTTGAAGCATCTGAAGCTATAAGAGTTACCGAGAATGGATCAGAATTGTTCTGTAATTTTCCAAAAGAGCTTCATATTAAGAGTTAATTAGCTATTGAAATCTATTTATACAAATGTTTTATATGCACTTTTATGTCTAAAAATCCAGAATTTGTAAAGTTTGATAAAGTAGATAAAAGTTATGACGGCAAAGTTCTTGTCGTAAAAGATCTTCAATTAGATATTGCTGAAGGTGAATTCATAACAATGCTTGGTCCATCTGGCTCAGGTAAAACAACGTGTCTGATGATGTTGGCTGGTTTTGAAACACCAACTCACGGCGAAATATTATTAGATGGAAATATAATTTCTAACATTCCTCCACATAAGAGAGGTATTGGTATGGTTTTCCAAAACTACGCATTGTTTCCACATATGACAGTTTATGAAAATTTAGCTTTCCCATTAAGAGTAAGAAAAGTTGAAAAAGATGAAATAGATAAAAAAGTTGATAAAGCCTTATCGATGGTTTCGCTTAACGGTTTTGAAACTAGAATGCCAGCTCAGTTATCAGGTGGTCAACAACAAAGGGTAGCAGTTGCGAGAGCCTTGGTATTTGATCCAGCAGTTGTTTTAATGGATGAACCTTTAGGAGCATTAGATAAAAATTTAAGAGAAAGCATGCAATATGAAATTAAACACATTCATGAAAGCATAGGTGTTACAGTAGTGTACGTAACTCATGATCAAAGTGAAGCACTAACTATGTCAAACCGAATTGCTGTATTTAATGATGGAAAAGTTCAACAACTTTCAAATCCTGCTGAGCTTTATGAAAAACCTGTAAATTCTTTTGTAGCAGAGTTTATTGGTGAAAATAATACTTTTAACGGAGAAATAGTAGATATTGATAAAGATAAATGTAAAGTTAAATTAGCTAATTCAGAAATATTAGCTAATCCTATATCAGTCAAATCTAAAGGTGAAAAAACAACAGTCTCATTAAGACCTGAGAGAGCATTAATAAATCCAACTGATAAAATGGATAATATGTTTACTGGAAAGATTGAAGAAGTGATCTATCATGGAGATCACACAAGAGTTAGATTAAATCTTTTGGGAAGCTCCGAGTTTATTCTCAAAGTCCCTAACAGCACATCCAATTTAGAATTAAATGTAAGTCAAGATATAAATATTGGATGGAACAGTGTTGATGCTAGAGCACTAGACCCAAAATAATCCTATTAATAAAATATACATCTAATACACATAACTAATGACAAAATCAGCTGTTGACTTAATCATCCCTATTTGTTGTACTTTTACTTATATAAATTAATTTATATCAACGTTTAAACGGAGGAATAATGAGAAAAATAAGTAAATTATTACTTGCTCTTTCTTTTGTTGTGTCTCTAACATCTTCAGCCTTTGCTGTTACTGTAGCATCATGGGGTGGAGCTTATACAGAGTCTCAAAAGCTAGGGTATGGTGATCCGACTGCTAAAGCACTTGGAGTAGAGATCAACTGGGTTGACTATTCTGGTGGTTTGTCAGAGATCAAAGCACAAAAAGAAGCAGGTGCTATAACTTGGGATATTATAGACTTATTTGCATTCGATACTATTAATGGATGTGATGAAGGTTTATTTGTTAAATTTGATTTTGACAAAGATTTCCCAGCAGCACCAGATGGAACTCCAGCGAGTGAAGATTTCTTTGCTCCAATGCCGAGTGAATGTGCTGTAGGTAACATTCTATATTCTTGGAATTATGCTTATAACAAAAACAATGTTAAAGGCACACCAAAAACTATTAAAGATTTCTTTAATACTAAAAAGTTTCCTGGAAAAAGAGCTATCTATAACAGTGCTTTAACTAATTTAGAAATCGCTTTAGCAGCAGATGGAGTTAAATTAGGTGACGGTGGAACTAGAGTTTATAGAAAACTTCTAGAAGATGGCGGAATCGACAGAGCGATGAATAAAATCAAAGCATTATGTACAGATCCTAATGGTGGATGTGTATTCTGGTCAGCAGGTGCTCAACCACCAGAACTTTTAATGAGTGGTGAAGTTGTAATGGCAACTGGATGGAACGGAAGATTTTTTAATGCAATAGTTGGTGAAGGTGCACCACTTGTACAGGTATGGGATGGTCAAGGTCTTGACTACGAATATTTTGCACTTGTTAAAGGTGGACCAGATGAAGCAAATGCTAAAAAAGCTTTAGCTATGATGACTAACACAGAAATGTTAGCTGGTAGTGCAAAGTATATTGCTTATGCACCATACAGAAAATCATCACTTGATGTAATTACTGCTGGTGAGCCGTGGTATAAAGATGGTAAAACTGAAATGATGCCAGCAATGCCAACAGCTCCTGCAAATACTAAGAATTACTTCTTAGTAGACCCATTCTTCTGGGCTGATAACAATACTGAGATCAGTGAGAAGTGGGAAGCAATGAAAGCAGGACTATAATTTCAGTTTTAAACACTGAATTTATATAATATATTTAGGGCGGTTATTGTTAGCCGCCCTATTTTTTTATGAGCTCTGAAACAAAACAAATTTTAACAACTGACGGTATTCCTTTAGAGGTCAGTTTAAAAAAAGCAGAAAAGAAGAATAAAATTAAAGCATTTCTTCTTGTAGCTCCACTACTGTTATTTTTAGTTATCACTTATATTTTTCCAATAGGCGATATGTTTATGAGAAGTGTTGATGATAAAATGATTACCAACATGCTTCCTAAAACTTTTAAAGCTATGGAAAAATGGGAAAATTTAGAAGAGCTACCTCCAGAGGAGGTTTATCGGAGTTTTTATGAAGACTATAAATTACTTGCTGAAAATCAACAGCATGGAAAATTAGGACAAAGATTAAATAAAGAAAAAAATGGTTTTAATACAATTACCAAAAAGCTTTTTAGACAAATTAAAAGAAAAAAAATTGATGAAAGTGTTAGTATAAAAGAACAAATTAATAAACTTCATAAAAGATGGAGAAATGTTGAATACTGGCTAGCAATTAAAAGAACTGCTCCTCCTTATACTGTTGCTAAATATTTGAAAGGCATGGATATGTACTTTGACTCTGATGGCAGTATAACCCAAGTAGAAGAGGATAGAAGAATTCATAGAATTTTATGGCTTAGAACCTTAGAAATTGCATTTTTTGTTACACTTTTTAGCTTTTTTATGGGTTATCCAATAGCTCATTTGTTGGCAACACTTCCTATGAAGTACAGCAACTTGTTGATGATTTGTGTATTACTCCCATTCTGGACTTCATTGCTTGTAAGAACTGCAAGTTGGATGATTTTGTTGCAGCAACAAGGTTTGGTAAACGATTTCTTTGTAATGATTGGTTTGGTTGGCGACGATAACAGGCCAGAGATGATGTACAATAAAGTTGGAACTTACGTTGCGATGACACAAATATTATTACCTTTTATGGTTCTACCTTTATACAGTGTCATGAAAACAATATCACCAAGTTTAATGAGAGCAGGAAAATCATTAGGCGGAACACCTTTTGTTGCTTTTTGGAAAGTTTACTTTCCTTTAACAATTCCAGGAATAGGAGCTGGATGTTTGTTAGTTTTTATTTTAGCGATAGGATACTACATAACCCCAGCTTTAGTTGGTGGTGCATCAGGAACTTTAATAAGTAATCAAATTGCATTTCATATGAAGACAACTCTTGATTGGAGTTTTGCATCAGCAATGGGATTAATGCTTTTGACAGGAGTTTTGGTTATTTATTGGATTTATAACAAATTGGTTGGAGTTGATAACATTAAATTAGGATAATTATGGCATTACCAAGTTACACAGAAACTAGATATAGAATCTGGCATTATATTTATCTTACAATTTGTACCTTTGTTTTTTTCTTTTTGATTGCACCCCTATTTGTGATTTTCCCTTTGTCGTTTAATGCAGAAGAATTTTTAGTTTTTTCTGAAGGAATGAAAAATCTTGATCCAGATGCATTTTCTCTAAGATGGTACAAAGATATGATTTATGGAACAAAAAATCCCTGGGGTTTAGCTGCAAAAAATAGTTTTATAATAGCAATATTTGCAACTATTGGATCAATTATTTTAGGGACACTTGCTGCTTTAGGATTAAGTAGCAGACACATGCCTTATAAAGGATTAATAATGGCAACTTTAATATCACCCATGATTGTTCCTTTAATTATTTCAGGTGTTGCAATTTTCTTTTTTATGGCAAAAGCTGGTTTGGCAGCAACTCATACAGGAATAGTATTAGCTCATATAATACTTGGAACACCATTTGTAGTTATAACAGTAACAGCTACACTTTCTGGTTTTGATCATAGTGTTACGAGAGCTGCTGCAAGCTTAGGCAGTAACCCAGTTAATACATTTATGAAGATAACATTACCTTTAATATTACCTGGAGTAATATCTGGAGGGCTGTTTGCATTTGTAACATCTTTTGATGAAGTTGTAGTTGTACTATTCTTAGCAGGTTTAGAAAATACAACTATCCCAATACAGATGTGGACTGGTTTGAGAGAACAACTAAGCCCCACAATTCTTGCAGTTGCAACTTGTTTAATTCTTTTATCTACCTTGATATTAATTAGTGCAGAGTTATTAAGAAGAAGATCTGAAAGATTAAGAGGAATAAATAGATAATTTACCAGAATAAATTATTCATATATAGAAGTTGCTATGAAAATAAAAAAAGTTGTAGTCATTGGATCTGGCACAATGGGAAGTGGGATAGCGGCTCACTTATGTAATGCAGGTGTTCCCGTAACTCTTTTAGATTTAACTACTGAAATCAGCGAAAAAGCTAGAGAAAGAATTCATAAATCTAGACCTCCTTTGCTGATAGATAAAAGTAAAATTAACAATATAAATGTTGGAAATATTGAAGAAAATTTTGACGTAGTAAAAGATGCAGACTGGGTGGTAGAGGCAGTAGTAGAAAGAATTGATATTAAACATAATATTTATGAGAAGATATTTAAAAATAGAAAAAAAGGTGCAATAGTTTCATCAAATACATCATCAATTCCAATTAAAGTTCTATCAGAAAAATTAAATGACGAAGAAAAAAAAGATTTTTGTATTACTCACTTTTTTAATCCTGTCAGATACATGGGGTTGTTAGAAATTGTTAAAAACGAAAATAATGACTTAAATAAAATTAATTCTTTAAAGAAATTTTGTGAAGTTGAGCTTGGTAAAGGAGCTATAATTTGCAATGATACTCCAGGGTTTTTAGGTAATAGAATTGGTGTTTACGCTATGCAGGTTGCTATGACGGAAGCATTCAAAATGAAACTTTCAATAGAAGAAGCAGATGCAGTTTTTGGTAGACCGATGGGTATACCTAAAACGGGAGTATTCGGATTGTATGATCTAATTGGAATTGATTTGATGGCTGATGTATTAAAAAGTTTTATAAAGGAACTTTCAGATAAAGATGAATTTCAAATTGTTGCAAAAGAAATTCCATTAGTAAAAAAATTAATTGAGACAGGCTACACTGGTCGTAAAGGAAAAGGTGGCTTTTATAGAATGAATAAAAGTGGATATCAAAAAATTTTAGAAGCAATTAATTTAGAAACAGGAGAGTATTCGACAACAAAAAAAATAGATTTAGGAATTGAGACTGTTGACATTAATAATTTAATTAATCGAAAAGATAAGTTTGGTGAGTATGCTTGGGTTGTAATTTCAAAAATAATTAAATATGCATCTTCACTTGTTCCAGGAATTACTGATAAGTTCAATGATATTGATGAGGCTATGAGACTAGGTTTTAATTGGGCAATGGGTCCTTTTGAAATGTTGAGATCTATAGGGGTAAAGAATTTTTTTGAAAGAATTGATAACTTTGAAAATAATAAATTTTTAGAAAATTTATCAAAAACAAAAGATGAAAACTTTTATGGACAAAGACAAATTTATACAGATATTCAAACTTTAGGAAAAATAAGACCATCAGCAATTAAAGTAGATAAAAATAATTCTGCTGAAATTCATCGATTTAAAGATTTTAATATTGTTGAGTTTACAACAAAAGCCTGTGCATTAGATTATGACTCAATGGATGCACTGAAAAATGCAACTGACAAACCTTTAATAATAATTAATGAAAGCATGCAATTTTCAGCAGGTGTGAATTTAAGTTATACTATGAATTTCGCCGACAAAGATGATTTTAAATCAATTGAAAAATTTATTAAATATTTTCAAGATACTTGTAAAACTTTAAAATACTCTAAGTACCCAGTTGTGTCAGCACCTTCTGGACTTACACTTGGAGGAGGCTTTGAGGTTTTAGTTCAAAGTAATTTTGTTGCCTCACACACAAATTTAGTTATTGGATTAGTTGAAACTATTGTCGGATTAGTTCCTGCAGGTGGGGGATGTAAAGAAATGTTGTGGAGATGGTCACAAACAGAGGAAGCAAAATCAGATCCAGATTATGCCCCACTAAAAGTTTTTGATATTATTGGTTATGCTAAAACAGCCACATCTCCAATCGAGGCTGAGCCATTAAAGTATTTAAGACCAGAAGATAAAAAAATAATGAACAGAAATAGCCTTTTTGAGGAAGCAAAAAATTTAATTAATCAAAATACTGATTTTGTTCCTCCAGAGGAGTGTAAATTCAAGCTTTCTGGTAAGCCGTTGAAAGATAAAATGATTAAGGTTTTAGAGAAATTATACAACGAAAAGGTAATTTTAGATCATGGTATGCATGTTGGAACCGAGCTTGCAAACGTTTTAAGTGGTGGAGACACCACTATTGAAAAAACATTGTCAGAGGATGATTTGTATAAGTTAGAACTAGACTCTTTTATGAGATTGATAGAAACAAAACAAACTCAAGAGAGAATTAAACATACATTATCGACAGGTAAACCTTTAGTTAATTAGAATTAAACATTCTAAAGGTTTTAATATAATCAGGTCTTAAAACATAAAATACCTTATTTCCTGTTTTAATTTTAGTTAATATATCTAAACCATAAACTACTTTACCAATAGGAGTATATTCACCTTGATAAATTGGAATTTCTTTTAATGTAATAAAGAATTCACTATCTTCTGTATTAAATTCTGTTGCTCTAGCAAAACCAACACTACCCTCTGTAAATTTAAAATCGTTGCTCAGTTCTGATTTTAACAATCCCATTCCAGACTTTCCGCTACCAATTTTAGAATAATCTAAATTATTTATATTTCCATACTCAATATCTCCAGCTTGCACAAAAGTATTTTCTGAAACTTTATAAAAAGCAGAACCATCATACATTTTTTGTTCAATTAAAATTTTAAATCTTTCCACCGCTTTAGGAGAAATATCTGGATAAAGTTCAATTATTACATTTCCACACTCAACATTCATTACTGCAATATTATCTGGATCATTAAAATTAAGTTTATTTAAATTATTTTTTTCTACAAAAAGACATTTATTTTTTAATAGAAAAAAAGATGTAAAAGCAAAAATTGAAAGACAAATTAAAAATATAAATAAAATTTTTTCTGATTTTGAGGCTTTAATAGTTTTAATCATAAAATATTTTTATCTATTTTAGCTAAGATTAATTTTATAAAATTCACTTTATTATTTAAGATTTTGTCACTATTAATTTTATATTCAATTATTTCTTTATCAGTCATTAAAAATGAAAAAATTTCTGCCATATCTTCAGATGGTATAGATTTAGAATATTCTGTTAAAAAACCATCAGTTTTTTCATATAGATCTAAATTTAATCTATCAGAACAAGTTGAACATTCAGCATAATTAAATGATGTTAGGTTAAAAGAAGAAAATTTATCCTCATCGAAATATTCAATATGAGTGTTTTGTATCATATGAAAAATTTCATGGTGCATCATTCTTTCAAAATATTTTTTATTAAAATTAATATCTAAGATTAAGGTTCTATTTTTATGGTTTGGTATCCCCCCAGTATTAATTTCAGAGATGAATAAATTTTCACAAAATACAATATATTTTAATTTTATCTTTTTAAGAAAATTAGAATTATATCGATTAAGATTTTTTTCAATTAAAGGAAATTTTGAATTTAAATTATTTATATTAACTTTATCGCAAGAAATGTTCTTATTCACACCAATTTTAAAATTATCTTTAGCACTCAAATAACGAATATTATTATCATTTTTTAGTTTATAAATTTCTAAATTTGGAATTTTTATCAGATTATATATTTCATCAGCATTTACATGCGAAATATGAAAAATAAGAATAAATAAAAATAAAATTTTCATTAAATTATTATAGACGAATTAGATGAGATAATATTATCTTAGATTATTTAAAAATGAAAAAAGAAAGAAACAAAAATCCAATTCAACCAGTTAGTGGAACTAAAGTTCCAAGATTTGCTGGACCAAGCACTTTTGCAAGACTTCCTGAATTAAGAGATGTAGAAAGTTGTGACGTTGCAATCGTCGGAATTCCTTTTGACGCAGGAACAAGTTATCGACCTGGAGCGAGATTTGGTCCTCAAAGCATTAGGCAAGCTTCAAGACATTTACGAACGAATTATCATCCAAGTTATGATGTAGAACCTTTTAAAATTCAGCAAGTTGCTGATGCTGGCGACATTGCTTGCAATCCATTTAGTATTGATGAAGCAATTAAACAAATAGAAGTAGGAGCAATTGATTTATTAAATAAGGTTGGAGGTATAATTAGTCTGGGAGGAGATCATACTATTGCTGTACCTCTTTTAAGAGCAATTAATAAAAAAAATAATGGACCAGTATCTTTGGTTCACTTTGATGCTCACCTAGATACTTGGGATACATATTTTGGAGCACCCTATACTCATGGAACTCCATTCAGAAGAGCTAGAGAAGAAGGACTATTTTTAGATGATGCCTCTATGCATGTTGGAATTAGAGGACCACTTTATAGCAGAGATGACATTAAAAATGATGAAAGTTTTGGTTTCAAAATAATTCACTGCGATGAATTCCAAACTGAAGGAACAGATAAAATTGCTGAAAGGATTAGAAAAAGAGTAGGAGACAATCCACTTTATCTATCTATTGATATTGATGTTTTGGATCCAGCATTTGCTCCAGGAACTGGTACTCCAGAAATTGCAGGAATGACAACAAGAGAAATGGTTAATGTTCTTAGAGGCTTGTCAGGATTAAATTTAGTCTCTGCTGACGTAGTCGAAGTTTCGCCAGCATATGATCATGCTGAGGTAACTTCCTTAGCAGCAGCAACTATCGTTTATGAGCTTACTAATTTATTTGCAAAATTATAGATAAAGGATAACGTCTTATCATGTTAAACAAAAAAAATTTTTATATAAATGGTGAATGGATAAAACCAAACAGTGCTGAAGAAATCTCAGTAGTAGATCCTGCTACAGAAGAAAATTGTGCTGTAATTACTTTAGGTAACAAAATTGATATTGATATGGCTGTAAAAGCAGCAAAAAATGCATATGAGTCATGGTCCTTCTCATCTAAGGAAGATAGAATTGAATTATTAGAAAAACTTTACAAAAATTACAAAAAAAGATGGGCGGATATTGCAAAAGCCATAACTCTTGAAATGGGCGCTCCAAAAGATTTTGCATCTAAATTGCAAGCAGGTACAGGAGCAAGTCATATTAAATCATTCATAAGATATTTAAAAAATTTTGAATTTGAAAAGCCATTAGGTGAGCATGCTCCAAATCAAAGACTAATTTATGAACCAAAAGGTGTTTGTGCATTAATTACACCTTGGAATTGGCCAATGAATCAAGTTTGTTTGAAAGTAATGCCTGCCATGGCAGCAGGATGTACAATGGTATTAAAACCATCTGAACTTGCACCCTTGTCCTCTATGATACTTGCTGAAATTGTGGATGAAGTAAAGTTTCCAAAAGGTGTATTTAATCTAGTCAATGGTGATGGAGCAAATACTGGTGATGCTTTAACAAGTCATCCAGATATAAATATGATTTCTTTTACTGGATCGACTAGGGCTGGAGCTCTAATTTCGCAAAATGCTGCAAAAGATTTTAAAAGGGTAAGTTTAGAGCTTGGAGGCAAAGGGGCTAATATAATTTTTAAAGACGCTGATCCGGAAGCTATAGAAAGAGGTGCTTTTAGATGTTTTAGAAATTCAGGACAATCTTGTAATGCGCCCACAAGAATGCTCGTTGAAAAATCTATGTACAACGAAGCTATTGAGAGATTAAAAAAATATACAGAAAATTTTGAGGTAGGTGATCCAAAAAAAGAAGGAGAGCATATCGGTCCTGTCATTTCAGAAAATCAATTCAAAAAAATACAAGCTTTAATTCAAAAAGGTATTGATGAAGGTGCAAAATTAGTAGCTGGAGGAACAGGAAAACCAGATGGCCTAGATAAAGGTTATTTTGTAAAACCAACAGTATTTGCTGACGTTAATAACAATATGGAAGTTGCGAGAACAGAAATTTTTGGTCCAGTTCTATCTGTTATACCATTTGAGTCAGAGGAGGATGCAATTAAGATTGCAAATGATACTAGTTATGGATTAACAAATTATATTCAATCACAGGATCATGATAAAGTAAAACGAGTTGCCAGAAAATTAAGATCTGGAATGGTTGATGTAAATGGAGCTGGTATTGCAGTTGACGCACCATTTGGAGGTTTTAAACATTCTGGAATAGGTCGAGAAGCAGGGGAGTTCGGTTTAGAAGAATTCTTAGAGGTTAAAGCTGTAGGTGGCTGGAGTTAATTTACAGTAGAGTTATCTTTTATACCATCAAGAAGTTTCAAACATTTTTTTAGTTCATCTAAAATAATAAATTCGTCAATTTTATGAGCTTGTTCAATTGAGCCAGGACCACAGACAACTGTACTAATACCTATTTCTTGAAACAAACCTGCTTCAGTTCCAAATGAAACTACTTGGCGTGAATTGTCTCCAGTTAAACTAGATATTAATTCACATGCATCTGATTTTTCATCTCTATCAAAGCCAACTATCTCTCCAATTATTTCTTTTTCAATTGAGGAATTAGGAAAAACTTTTTTCATTTCTGGTAATAAAACTTCATTTGCATATTTATCTAGCTCATTGTTTAGAAAAACTGCATCCTCTTTTACTACTGGTCTTGTCTCCCAATTAACATGACATTTATCTGCAATTACATTATGAGCTATTCCACCAAATATACCTCCAATTGATAAAGTAGAATGAGGAGGATCAAATATAGAACCTTTAGGTGATCTTTCTTTAAGTTTTTCTCTCAACTCAATTAATTTATTTACATATCTTGTGGCATATTCAACCGCACTCACACCTTTATGAGGCGCTGAACTATGTCCAGCTAAACCTTTAAAATAAGTAGTGTACTCATAACATCCTTTGTGAGCATCGATAATTTTCATATTAGTTGGTTCACCGACAATACAAATTCCATCTTTGATATCTCTTTTTTTTAATTCTTCAATTAGAATTGGTGCTCCTTGACATGCAGTTTCTTCATCAAAAGTAAATGAAAAATGTATATCTCTATCTAGATTTGACTTTGAAAAAATTGGAGCAAAAGCTAAAGTACATGCAATGAAACCCTTCATATCACATGAACCTCTTCCAAAAAGTTTATTTTCCTTAATTGTTGCCTTGAAAGGATCAGTTGCCCAGCCTTTTGATACAGGAACAACATCAGTATGTCCTGATAAAATTATTGGTTTTTTATTACTGATATTTTTTGCCTTAATTGTAGCAAATAGATTTACTCTCTTTTTATCTTCATCAAATGTTCTAAAAGAGCTAGCGCCTAGATCTTTTAAAATGTTATCACAATAATCAATAAGAGAACTATTATCTTCTCCTGAAATAGTTTTGAAACCAATGAGATCAGTTAATATTTTTATTGAATTTTTGAATAAAAGTTCTGAATTATTTTCTGTACTCATAATTTTCATCCATTATATATTAATTATATGAAAGAACAAATCACCTACGATATTTTTGATAAAGTTGATATTAGAGTTGGAACAGTAATTTCTGTAAAAAAAAATGAAAAGGCCAGAAAACCTTCTTTAGTTGTTGAGGTAGATTTTGGAAAAGAAATTGGAATTAGACAATCTTCTGCCCAAATTACCCACTATTATAATGAAGAAAATCTTAAAGGAAAACAAGTAATAGGTGTTTGTAATTTTCCAGAAAAAAATATAGCTGGCGTAGTTTCTCAAGTACTTATTCTTGGCTCAATAGACAAGGAGGGCAAAGTAATTTTGGTCCATCCATCTCAAAAATCTGAGAATGGTTTACCTATTGCATAAAAATGCATCCAGAAATTTTATCTATAACATTGTTTGGAATTGTAGCTGCTTATTCCCCAGGGCCAAATAATTTTGTAGCATTTTATTCTGGATTTAATTTTGGTATTACCAGAACTCTTCCGCACATTATTGGAGTGACTTTTGGTTTCCCTTTTTTATTATTATGTGTAGCTTTAGGTTTAATAAATGTTTTTAAACTTTATCCATTTATTCAGGAAATATTAAAATATCTTGGAACAGTATTTTTAATTTATCTAGCATATAAAATATCTTTCTCTAGTTCAAAAAATCAAGAAAATAAAAATAAAAATCCAGTAAAATTTTTAGAAACATTTATTTTTCAGTTTTTAAATCCAAAAGCTGTAATTGCTTCAATTATAATTGTATCAACATACATTCAAGTAGGTGAAAATTTTGTAAGTCATACGACTCAAATTGTTATATTGGCTCTGTTAGTCTCAGTAACCAGTATTACATTATGGACATTTTTAGGTAAATTCTTTAGGAAATTCGCGACAAATCAGAAATTTATTAATTATTTTAATTATGTTATGTCACTGCTTCTTTTATTAAGCATATTAACTTTTTATTTATAACATGGAACCAGGAAACAAAAATTCTTATAATTCACTTAAAAAAATTTCAATAGATGGTAAAGATTTTAAATATTACTCTTTAACTGAAGCGGAAAAAAATGGTCTAAATGGTATAAGTAAACTTCCTAAATCTCTCAAAGTTTTGTTAGAAAATTTATTGAGATATGAAGATGACTTGAGCGTTACAAAGTCTCAAATAGAGGCTGTAAAAAACTGGTTAAAAACAAAAAAATCTAAAACTGAAATTGCTTATAGGCCGGCTAGAGTACTCCTTCAGGATTACACTGGTATTCCAGCAGTTGCTGATCTTGCAGCAATGCGAGAAGCTGTAAAAGAAAAAAATAAAGATCCTAATACTATAAATCCTTTATCGGCAGTAGATCTTGTAATTGACCATTCAGTTCAGGTAGATCAGTCTGCTAAAGCTGATTCATTTGAAAAAAATGTGGATATTGAATTTGAAAGAAATGGAGAAAGGTATTCTTTTTTGAAATGGGGGCAACAAGCATTTAACAACTTTAGAATTGTACCACCTGGTACAGGAATCTGTCATCAGGTAAATTTAGAGTATCTATCAAAGGTTGTGTGGTCAGAAGAATTCAAAGGAGATAATTATTTATTTCCTGACACTTTAGTAGGAACTGATAGCCACACTACAATGGTAAATGGATTATCTGTCTTAGGATGGGGAGTTGGTGGAATTGAAGCTGAAGCAGGAATGCTTGGGCAACCAATATCAATGTTAATACCTGAAGTTATTGGTTTTGAGATGAAAAATAAAATGCCTGAAGGAACTACAGCAACTGATTTAGTTTTAACTGTTGTTAAAATGTTAAGAGATAAAGGAGTTGTTGGAAAGTTTGTTGAGTTTTATGGAGAAGGTTTAAAAAACTTAACTCTTGCTGATAGAGCTACAATTGCGAACATGGCACCAGAATATGGTGCTACATGTGGGTTCTTTCCCATTGATGAAGAAACTTTGAAATATTTAAAATTTTCAGGAAGAGATCAACATACTGTTAATATAGTTGAAAATTATGCTAAGGAACAAGGATTATGGGCAAGTGGTGATTTAGAATTTACTGACACGATATCTTTAGATATGTCTACAGTTGTTCCGACTATTTCAGGTCCCAAAAGACCTCAAGACAAAGTACTTTTGACTGATGCACCAAATTCTTTTAAAAAAGTATTAAAGGAAGCTACAAGCAAAAATGAAAAATCTGTTTCAAAAGTAACCAACACAGACTATGATATAAAAGATGGTTCTATATTAATTGCTGCAATTACTTCTTGTACTAATACTTCAAATCCAAATGTTTTGATTGGAGCAGGACTTTTGGCAAAAAAGGCAATTGAGAAAGGTTTACAAGTTAAACCATGGGTAAAAACTTCTTTAGCACCTGGATCTCAAGTAGTAACTGATTATTTAGAAAAGGCTGGATTAAATACATATTTAGACGAGTTAGGATTTAATCTAGTTGGCTACGGATGTACTACGTGTATTGGTAACTCAGGACCACTACCAGAAAATATTGTAGAGGCAATCCAAAAAGAAAATATTTATGCAGTTTCAGTTTTATCAGGCAATAGAAATTTTGAAGGAAGAATTTCACCCCATATTAAAGCTAATTATCTAGCCTCACCTCCACTTGTTGTTGCATATGCAATTGCAGGACATATGGAAGTTGATTTATACAAGGATCCATTAGGGAAAGATAAAAACGGTAAAGAAGTATTTTTAAAAGATATTTGGCCTTCCAATAAAGAGATAGAAGAAACTTTAACAAAATCGCTCAATGCAGAGATGTTTATAAAAAGATATTCCAATGTATCCGAGGGCCCAACTCAATGGCAAAAAATTAAAACTGACAAAAGCAGCATCTACAATTGGGATGAAAGCTCAACCTATGTAAAAAAACCTCCGTTCTTTGACTCTTTGTCAGATAAACCAGAAGGATTTAAAGAAATTAAAGATGCAAGACCATTATTAATTTTAGGGGATATGGTAACAACAGATCATATATCGCCAGCTGGCAGTATTCAAAAAGATAGTCCAACTGGTGAATATTTTATGGAGCATCAGATTTTACCAAAAGACTTTAATTCTTACGGTTCAAGAAGAGGAAATCATGAAGTTATGATGAGGGGAACTTTTGCAAATATAAGAATTAGAAACGAGATGGCACCTGGTACAGAAGGCGGTTTTACAAAGTTATATCCAGAGGAAAAAGTTCTTCCTATTTATGATGCTGTAGTTGAATATCAAAAAAGAGGAACCGACTTAGTTGTAATTGGTGGAAAAGAATACGGTACTGGATCTTCAAGAGATTGGGCTGCTAAAGGCACAAAATTATTAGGGATAAAAGCAGTTATTGTGGAGAGCTTTGAAAGAATTCACAGATCTAATTTGATTGGAATGGGTATATTGCCATTACAATTTATAGACGATGTAAATAGAAAAAATCTAAAATTAATTGGTTCTGAATTAATTAGCATTTTAAATATAGAAAAAGGTGTTAATCCCTCAGATGAAGTGACAGTCGAAATTAAATATGCTTCTGGCGAAATAAAGAAAATTAAAACTTTATGCAGAATTGATACAAAAAATGAATTAGAGTATTATAAGAACGGAGGTATTCTGCAGTACGTTTTAAGGAATATGATTTAGTTATGGACGAAGATTTATCAATTATAAATACCAATACTAGAAATGAAAAAATTAAGAATTTTTTTGTAAATAATAAAAATAAAATAATTTCAGGTATAATTATTTTAATAATTATCATAATAGGCGTTTTTAGTTACGATAAATATTTAATTAATAAAAAAAAAGATATCTCAGATAGTTATAATTCAATAATCATTGATTATTCAGAAAAAACAAAAGAAAAAACAGCTAGCAGTCTAATTGAAATTATAAATAAGAAAGATCCAACTTATTCACCTCTATCACTTTACTTTATCATTGATAATAATCTTGTAAGTGATCAGTCCAAAATCAATTCATTGTTTGATATATTGATAAAGGATACTTCATTAGACAGTGAGATTAAAAACTTAATTATATACAAGAAGGCACTCTTCAATGCAGATAACGCTCAGGAGAGTGATCTTCTAAATATTTTAAATCCACTAATTAATTCAAAAAGTGTATGGAAATCACATTCTTTATATTTAATGGCGGAATATTTTTATGCAAATAGTCAAAAACAAAAAGCTAAAGAATTTTTCAACCAAATAATAACTTTAGAAAATTCAAATCCAGATATAAGGCTTCAAGCAGAGAGAAGATTGAACAGAGACTTGAGTGAATAAATTAATTTTTACTTTCATTGCATTATTTTTTCTTAATAACTGTTCATTTAATGAAAACTCCAGAATTTGGCAAGATAAAGATAATAAATTAGAAACAGATAAAAAAATAACAAAAATTTTTACAGAAGAAAATATAAGCGTTTCAGAATTTAATAGAGATTTAAAATTAGATCTATCATCAATAAAAATAAATAATAAAAAAAATGAAAATCAAAATAATCTTGGTTTACAAAATTACAAAGGTGAATTAACAAAGATTGGTAACTTTAAATTTTCAAAGTTAGAGGAACTTAATCAATTAGATTTCAAACCGATTTTTTTAAACAATGGAATTATATTTTTTGATAAAAAAGGTACAATTATAAGGTATGATAATAATCAGAAAGTTATTTGGAAACAAAACCATTATTCAAAAGGTGAAAAAAAATTAAAACCAAAACTTAATTTATTAGTAGATGGCCAAAATCTTTTAGTTACTGACAGTATAGCAAAATATTATTCTGTAAATATTAGTACTGGAGGATTAAATTGGTCAAAAAATAATGATTATCCGTTTAATTCAAATATTAAAAAGCATAAAGATAAAATATTTGTTATCGATTATAAAAATACATTGAGATGTTTTAAAATTATTGATGGTTCTGAATGTTGGAATTTGCAAACAGAGGACTCATTTACAATTTCAAATATTAAATATTCTTTAATTATTTTAAACGACAATGTTATTTTCAATAATTCTATAGGAGATATTACAGCTGTAGATATTGAAACAGGTTTAATTATATGGCAACTACCTACACAGAGTAGCTCGATAATAAATGAAACTTATAACTTTAAGACTTCTCAACTAGTATCAGATGGAAACTCTGTATTTTTTTCAAATAATAAAAATCAATTTTATTCTATTGATTTAAAAACAGGAACAACAAACTGGTTAAATGAAGTTAATTCAAATGTAAAACCTATTTTGGTTGGAAATCTAATTTTTACAATCTCTAATGAAGGTTATTTATATTTAATTGACAAAAATAAAGGTAATATAGTTCGAATTACAGATTTATTTCTGAATTATAAAGATAAAAAAAGAAAAAATATTTATCCTATTGGTTTTGTAATTGGAGACAAAAAAGTATTTTTAACTAACTCAGATGGTAAGATGATCATAGCCAGGATTGAGGATGGAAAAATAATAATAATTGAAAAAGTTTCTAGTGGATTGGTATCCGAACCGTTTATATTTAATAACAATTTATATGTAGTAAGAAATGGATCAATTGTACAATATAATTAAACATGTTCTTAAAATTTTTAGAAAAAATTGGCAGAAAAAAAGTTGTATTAGATAGAGGACCTTCACATCCAAATTTTAAAGAGGCAAAGCCTTGGATGAACCGTTACTATGTTTTGATGAGGTATCGACCTAAATGGTTTCCATTCAATATATTAATTCATGAGATGCTAGCAGATGATCATGGAGAAGGAGTTCATAATCACACATTTCCTTATATCACTATAATTTTAAGAGGCGGTTATTGGGAAACATTAAGCACTGGCAAGTTTTGGCGTCCACCAGGGTATATTGGTTTTAGATCAGCAAATAATTTACATCGAGTAGATTTGGAACCAGGAACCAAACCATTAACTTTATTTATCTCAGGTCCATTTGGTTTAAGGAAAGGACCAAGATCAGAGTATGGTATTGACTTTAAAACTAAAAAAAATTGATGCCAAAAAAATTTGAAAAAGAATTCATATCTTATTGTGAAAATCAAAATTTAGAAGTTAATCCTAATCAAATCAAAGTTATTAAAAAATTAGAGGATTACCATGATAGTAATTACAAATCATTTTTTTCAAAATTATTTTCTAAACAAAAAACTAAAAAAGGATTTTATTTATATGGTGGTGTGGGGGTTGGTAAAACAATGATTTTAAACTTCTTTTATGATTATCTTGAAGAAAAAAAATTAAAAAAGCATTTTAATGAATTTATGTTAGGGTTTCATGATTTTGTCCATGAGCAAAAAGAAAAAAATGAAGAAAATGTAATCAATCAATTTGTCAAAAATTTAAAATCAAAAGCTTCATTAGTTTATTTCGATGAGTTCCAAGTAACAAATATTGTTGATGCAATGATTTTAGGAAAACTATTTGAACAAATTTTTAAAGAAGATATTAAAATTATTCTTACTTCAAATACTAAAATTTCTGACCTTTATAAAGATGGTCTTCAACGTGAACAATTTATACCTTTTATAAAAATAATGGAAGATAAGTCCATCGAGTATGAATTAAAAATTGAGGATGATTATAGAAAATCTAATGATAATCAAAAACAAAGATATTTTTTTCCACTTAATCAAGAAACCAATTTTAAGATTAATAAATTTTTTAGAACTATAACAAAGGATAAAAAACAATCTTCAATAAAAATAAATGTAAAGGGAAGAGAATTTAAAATAGAAAACTTTTATGAGGGAATTGTTAGATGTGACTTTAATCAACTTTGTGATCAAAATTTAGGAGCGGAAGATTATTTAGAAATAGTTAAAAACTGTAAATTTATGGTAATAGATCAAATACCTCAATTTAATGATGTAAATTCAAATCAACAACAACGTTTTATCACTTTGTTAGATGTAATTTATGATAAAAATATTTCATTAGCAGTTACAGCTGATATAAATTTAGATCAATTTACCTCTTCAAGATTATTAGAAAAACCATTTAAACGAACCATTAGTCGTTTGTATGAGCTTACATCGAACGAGTATAATTAATGAAACAAGAATTTTACAATCTTCAAATTAAGACCAATGGTCAAAAGTTATATGAATTTACTAATGATACAATTCATTGGATTGGTCAAAATAACTTTAAAAATGGTATTCTTAATTTAAGTATTCAGCATACAAGCGCCTCATTAATTGTTCAAGAAAATGCAGATCCAGATGTACAAAAAGATTTAATAAATTATTTTGATAAATTAGCTCCTATGGATAACAAACTATATGTTCATACTACGGAGGGAAAAGATGATATGCCTGCACATATTAAATCTGCATTAACAAATAATCAAATTTCTCTAAGTGTGAAAGATAGTGAATTGTTGCTTGGAACTTGGCAGGGCATATATTTATTTGAACACAGATTAGAGGCGCAAAAAAGAACTATAATTCATCATTTTATTGGAGAATAAAATTAAATTTATTTTTTCTTCAAAGATTGAAACGCTTCAAGAGCTGCAGCTCTAGCTTTTTCATGAACAACAATAGGGCCTGGGTAATCTTTGCCAATAATTGTTTTTATAGCTTCTTGATACTTTAATTCCATTTCCCATGGCTTATGAATGAATTTTTTTGGCACTTTGCTTAATTCAGGAACCCATTTTTTTACATATAAACCTTCCTTATCAAATTTTTCTCCCTGCAAAATCGGATTAAATATTCTAAAGTAAGGTGCAGCATCAGCTCCACAACCAGCAACCCATTGCCATTGAGCTACATTATTTGCTTTATTGAAATCTAATAAACAATTTCTGAAATGTTTCTCACCTTCCGTCCAATTAATTCTTAAATGTTTTACAAGAAAGGAACCAACAACCATTCGAATTCTGTTATGCACCCATCCAGTTTCATATAATTCTCTCATTCCAGCATCCACAATAGGATAGCCAGTCATTCCTGATTTCCATGCCTTTAAAAATTTCTCATTTTTTACCCACGGAAATTTATCAAATTCTTTTCTATAATTACCTTTTAAAAATTCAGGAAAATAATTAATTAAACTATGTGAAAATTCACGCCATCCTAATTCATTGATATATTTCCTATAGCCAATTCCTTTAGATTTTATTTCATTACATTTTTGCCAAATACTACTTACGTGAATTTGACCATGTTTAATGTATGGAGACAATTTTGATGTACCCTCGATTGATGGATAATCTCTAGCTGTTCCATAATCTTTAATTTTTTTTTCAATTAAATTGTTAAGAACTTTTTTCGAATCATTTTCAGAAACTTTCCAGTATTTCTCAAATTTTTTATACCAATTTTTTTTTGGTAAAATATTTTTAGGTTCAACACTATTTTTAAAAAAAGAAATTAATTTAATTTTTTTTTTTACAACATAATTTTTGCTTGGGGGCAAACTAAGATATTTCTCTTCAGCATTTCTCCAGAATGGACTAAATACTTTAAAAGGTGTGCCATCATTTTTAGTTACTTCTTGAAACTCATTAAGAATATTTCCTTTAAAATATTTGAACTCAACTTCGTTTTTTAGAAAAGTATCTCTTATTTTTTTTCCTTTAGCAATTACATCTGGTTCATATATCTTATTCCAATAGACAGAAATATTATCTTTTTTTTTAATTTTTGATAATATATCTATCTCGTCTCCCTCCAATATTTGAAGATTGATTTTGTATTTAAATAATTCTGATTTAAATTCCACTAAAGACTTATATAGCCACCATTTTTGTGCTTCTCTTTTTTTATCAAAATCACTTTTATTATAAATAAACAATGCAATAACGTTATCATGATTTTGACTTGCAAAAGATAGTGCAGGATTATGTTCAATTCTAAAATCTTCTCTAATCCAAAATATCGCATTTTTTTTCATGTGATTTTATTTTCTGCCTTTAGATAGCAGTTGTTTGTAAAGTTTTACATCTGCATTACCTTCGCATCCAATTACCAAAACATTAGAATTTTCGTTAAGTTCTATAATTTTTTTAATTTTAGTATTATTACAAACACCTACCAAGCTCATAATACCAGGTGCAGAGCACTCGCCACCAATTATTGAATTTTTACTAAGCTTTTTGTCTTTCAACATCGCTACAGTTTTAGAAATATTTCGATCACTTACAGACACACAACAATTGCTCGTTTTTTTCAAAATTTGCCAAGGAATATATGACATTTCATTACATGACATACCACCCATGATGCTCTCTTTTTTAATTTTAATTTTTTTTAATTTATTGTGTTTTATGCTTTGAAGAACACAATCAGCTCTATCAGGCTCAACAATTATTATCTTTGGAATTCTTTTAAAATATTTTGCAACACCAATAACTACACCAGCAGCCATACCACCAACACCAGCTTGTAAAAAAATATGGGTTATATATTGATTTGTTTGTTTAGAAATTTCTTTGATCATTACGGAATACCCTGCCATAGTAAGTTGAGGGACCAATTTGTAATCTTTTGTTGAAACATCTTGTACAATTTTCCAATTATTTTTTTTTGATAATTTCTTACATTCGTTGAGTGAATTTTCATAATCTCCTTTAACTCTTATTACTTCAGCACCAAATTTTTTAATTTCTTTAACCCGTGTGTCGCTAACGTATTGACTAACAAAGATTTTACATTTTAACCCAAGCCTTTTCGCACCCCATGCTACAGATCTTCCGTGGTTCCCAGCAGTTGCCGAAGAAATGATTATATTTTTTTTTCCTTTAGATATTTTTTCAACAGCATAAGCACCACCCAAAGCTTTAAATGATTTTAAATGAAATCTTTTAGATTCATCCTTATAAAAAACATTGTTTAGTTTTAAATTTTTTTGTAATTTATCAAGTTTTAATAATGGGGTTGGTTTATAATTTTTCCAACTGGAAATTGATTTAAAAGCGTTTGTTAATAGTAATGAAGGAACAAATTTTAAAACATAATTTCTTTTAAAACTAAAATTATTATTTTTTAAAGATTTTGTAAGTGTCCAGTTTTTAATGCTTTTTAAACTCTTCACTTTAACAGTCTAAAGTATTTTGTCTTTCCCACTGAGTTACAGGTTTGGACTTATCGAAGTTTTCTATATTATCAAATTCATTAATTTCAGATTTTCTAAGTTTTATATAACTATTGATTGTTTCTTTTCCAAAAGCATCATTCATTTCCTTATTATTTCTTAATAGTTCAAGTGATTCTTTAAGATCATTTGGTAGTTTTGGCAGGTCGGGGTACTTCTTGTAATCTGTGTACATGTTACAATTTAAAGGTTCACCTGGATTGATTTTATGTTTTAATCCATTCAACCCTGCTGCTAACACACTTGCTTGTAATAAATACGGATTTACAGATCCATCCATCAACCTCAATTCAAACCTTCCAGGGTCTGGAATTCTTATCATATGAGTTCTGTTATTTCCTGTATAAGATATACTACTTGGCGACCAAGATGCTCCGGACTTAGTTGGGGGTGCGTTAATCCTCCTATAGCTATTAATTGTTGGATTAAAAAAAGCAGATAATGAAGAAGCATTTTTAATAACTCCACCTAAAAAATTGTAAGCCATTTTACTTAATCCAAGCTTGTCTGATTTATCTAAAAATTTATTTTTTTTTCCATCCCAAACTGATATGTGGGCATGACAGCCATTACCCGTGAGGTTTTCGAATGGTTTAGGCATGAATGTTGCTCTTAAACCATGTTTTTCAGCTATAGTTTTTACCATATATTTAAAAAAAGTATGCCTGTCTGCCGTTTTTAGACAATCATCATAGTCCCAATTCATCTCAAATTGACCATTAGCATCCTCATGATCATTTTGGTAAGGACCCCATTCCATCTCAATCATGCAATCACAAATCTCTTTGATTAAATCATATCTCCTCATTAACGCTGATTGGTCGTAACAAGGTTTAGATTGAGTATCTCTCAGATCTGCAATTGAGTTTCCATCTGATGAGATTAAAAAGTATTCACACTCTACACCTGATTTCATCGTTAAATTTTGTTTTTTTAATTTCTTTATTTGATTTTTTAACATTACTCTTGGGGAAGCTTCCACAGGTTTACCGTCCATCCACAAATCAGATGCAAGCCATCCTACTTCTTTATTCCAAGGTAATTGAATTAAACTATCTGGGTCTGGAATACCAAACATATCACTATCTGCAGGAGACATATCTAGCCATGCTGCAAAACCAGCAAATCCTGCCCCAGCAGTTTGCATTTCTTTAATAGCATGAACAGGAACAAGTTTTGATCTAAGTACACCAAAAAGATCAACAAAACTTATTAAGAAGTATTTTATTTTTTTTTGTTTTGCTATTTTAAATAAGTTTTTAGCCATTACTAAGGCTACCACAATTATTTGAAAAATGAAAAGATAGTTTCTTTATAATAAATAAAATTAACTAAAATTATCAGGATAATTGCAAGAATTACTCCATACTTTGCTTTTGGAAAAGCAACACCTCTCATTTTACTCGGTCTTAGTTGTTCGTTTTTGTCTTCACTCATTTAAATCATTAAAAAAGGGCGCTACAATTTTGTAGCGCCCAAATTTTATTTTACCATTCAGTAATATTACTTTTATGGTCGTTAGCACTGTGTCTTTTTCTGGATAATGCGTTCAGCTCATCACTTTCAGATTTGCTAGTAATTACAGTCCATCCTATCCACACAGCAATTAAAACAATAACTAGTATAAATTCACTAGATCCTGCTCCAGGATAAACCGATCCACCAACTTCCTCAGCTGGTTTATTTAGATGATCTATCCAGTTTGATACTGTTGCCATATTTTTCTCCTTTACCTGGTTGCTGATGAAACTGCTTTTTCATCTTCTTTAGCACTTTCCATCATTTCATAGTCTAGTCCAGCTATTTCAACTTCTCGTGGGATCCTCAATTTACCCATACCATTGAGAACTCTAGCGATGATATAGCCAGGTATTAATCCTAAAACAAAGAACATTATTATTGCTCCAATAAATTGTCCTAGTGGATTAATTGTTGCATAAGTTGTTCCATCAAACATAGCTCCAACACTGTAACCAGATGAAGGATAACCGTTTAAGACGAATCCACAAATTACAAGACCTACAAAACCAGCATAACCATGTACAGCTACTGCGCCAACTGCATCATCAATCTTGAACTTTCGCTCAACCCAGTAATGAAGTTTGTAAGCAATAACAACTCCAATCATACCAATAACTAATGCTTGAATTGGATGATATAAGTCGTTTCCTGCAGATGCACATATAATGCCAGCTAGTCCACTTGAATAAGTCCAGAAAGGATCACCTTTAGCAATAACATATCCAGCCAATAAACCTCCTGACAATGACATCAAAAAGTTCATTGTAATTCCACTTAAAGTAGTTGGTGTTAAATAGATGTTAGTTGCTGTCCAGAATGATATACCTTCCATACCATACTCCGGGCCAAGATCGTATATTGGGACGTTACAAGCCGCATAAAATCCCCAAAATCCAGTGTAAATTAAGAACAATCCAATTGTTACTAACCAAGGATTTCGTGGACCAATATTTCTTGGTTCACCACTTGATGAAAATTTTCCAATTCTTGGACCTAAAACCATCAGCACACCTAAAGCAAATCCACCAGCAATAGCGTGAATTACACCCGATGCATATGCATCATGATAACCTAAGATTTTAAGCATCCAACCATCAAAGTGCCATCCCCATGACGCGTCTATTGACCAGAAAACAGATCCTATTGCAATTGCCAAAACTCCAAATGCAAAAGTTGTAATTCTTTCAATAACTGCACCTGAAACTATAGATGCTGCGGTCCATGAAAATAAAAGGAATGCTGCCCAGAACACACCCATTATATGGTCGTTAAGATTGATTGCCATAAGAGCATTTGTTGGATTGGCAAGATCATTTCCTCCAAATCCTCCACCAAGGACAAGCCCTGTACTTTCTGTCATTATTGATGGAGCTAATCCAGGTCCAGTTGGAAAAGCCCAATAAATCCACCAACCAAACAAAAACCAAGTTACTGTTACCAACGGTATCAGCATTGTGTTTTTCATAAGAGTATGTTGATGGTGTTTGTATCTTGAAGCTCCGACCTCATACATACAGAAACCAACGTGAATTAAAAACATTAGCACCACTGTTGTCCAGTAGTAAAATTCTGTAAATATCGTGGTAAGAGCACCTAACTGATCAGTCATATTCTCTCTCCATATTTGTTTATTTAAACCCTATTAAATTTTATGAGTCCTTACAAATATAAAGAGAGTAAAAAAATCTAGTTATAAACACTAGATTTACAAAAATAATCAACTATTGATTGTAATATTAAAACTTTAAATATGCTTTTTTCAAATCAACAAGAGGATGTTTCGGAGACATTTGGAACTTAACTAATAGCTCTCTTGCAATCATATCTCTATCTTGTTGATTGTTAGGTAACTTTATTGAACTTGGAATAGTAACCCAACCATTCGCATTTCTGCAAAAAACAGCAGGTCTATCTTCTTCATAACCCATATGTACATCTTCTAACCAATTTAGATCATCCCATCCCATTGCCTCTATATATTTTTTTAGAAAAGGGGTGATTTTGCTATAATCAGGTAAAAGATTAACATCATATCTGTAACCAATAGACTGACCAATCATTTTTTCTCTGGCTGTCTCTTTTTTTTTACCTAATTGACCTTTGATCACTTTTGATTTTGATACTTTTTTATTTTTTTTCTTTGGCATAGTTAACTCTATATTTTGTGGTAGTTATCAACACCAACTGTGTAGTTAGTTCCAGCTAATGGAACTTTCGCTAAAGCCGATGCTTCTGATGTTAAAGCAGCTAAATCTTCTGGCTCTAGAGAGTGGATATTTGTTTTACCACAAGCTCTTGCTAAAAGCTGAGCTTCTAAAGTCATTGAGTGAAGATAATTGTAAACTCTTAATGCTGCATCATCAGGGTTTAATCTTGCTCTTAATTTAGGATCTTGAGTAGCTACACCAACTGGGCAACGACCCGTATGGCAGTGATAACATTCACCTGCTTTTACACCCATCTCTTTTTCAAAGTCAGCTTCTGGGATATCTTTGTTGCAGTTTAATGCAATCATTGAACCAGTACCAATAGCGATTGCATCAGCTCCAAGAGCTAAAGCTTTAGCCATGTCAGCACCATCTCTCACTCCACCAGCATAAATTAAAGTTACCTTTCCTGTTTTACCAACGTCATCTATCGCTCTTCTAGCTTCTCGAATAGCAGCTATACCTGGAATACCAGTATTTGCAGCAGCAATATGTGGGCCAGCTCCAGTAGAACCTTCCATTCCATCCAGGTAAATAGAGTCGGGATCACATTTTGCAGCCATACGCACATCATCATAAACTTTAGATGCACCTAACTTTAATTGAATTGGCACTTTATTTTTTGTTAATTGTCTTAATTCCTCTACTTTTAAAGCTAAATCATCTGGACCTAACCAGTCAGGGTGTCTCGCAGGAGATCTTTGGTCAATACCAGATGGTAATGATCTCATCTCAGCAACTTGGTCAGTAACTTTTTGACCCATTAAGTGTCCGCCCATTCCAACTTTTTGACCTTGTCCAATAAACACTTCAATACCATCTGCTAATTGTGCATGATGTGGGTTAAAACCATATCTTGATTGAATACATTGGTAATACCATTTTTCAGAATATCTTCTTTCATCAGGTATCATTCCACCTTCACCAGAACATGTAGCACTACCTGCCATAGTCGCTCCTCTTGCTAAAGCAGTTTTTGCTTCATAAGATAGAGCACCAAAACTCATACCTGTAATATAAACTGGAATATCTAACTCAATTGGATTTTCACATCTTGGACCAATTACTGTTTTTGTTTCACATTTTTCTCTGTAACCTTCGATTACAAATCTAGTTAAAGTTCCAGGCAAGAAAACTAAATCGTCAAACGTAGGAATTTTTTTCATTAATGCCATTCCACGCATTCTGTATCTTCCTAATTGTGCTTTAATATGAATGTCGTCTATTACTTCAGGAGTGAAGATAGCATTATGTCCTAATAAACTTTTATTTCTTTTACCTTCTTCGTGCACATGGACATCTGCTTTTCCACCAACACCTTTTCCATTTTTTTTAACTTTTTTACTTTTTTTCTTAGGCATTAAATTGCTCCCTTCTTCTCTGTAGGTTCCAAATTATCATAATTCCAAAGTTTTTTACCTGCTACAATTTTTTTCATTTTACTTACATCAAAATTTTCACCAATCTCAGCAACTTTTAATTTTCTTTTAAGCCAATCTTGGTCACTTGGTGTTAATTCCGAATCTACAGCATCACTACCATATGACCCAATTTCTCCACCTACGAAAATTGTCCCATCATACATAGAGTCACCGAGGTTAATTCCAACATCTCCCAGGATAATTATTCTTCCTCTTTGCATCATAAAACCTGTAAATGCACCCGCATCTCCACCAATAATGATAGTTCCACCTTTCATGTCAATTCCAGTTCTAGCACCAACACTACCTTTACAAATTAAATCTCCACCTCTAATTGCCGCACCAAAACATGATCCAGCATTTTTTTCAATTACCACTTTACCAGCCATCAAGTTTTCTGCACATGACCATCCAACTCTTCCGTTAATTCTGACTATTGGACCATCACAAGAACCCATTCCAAAGTATCCTAAACTTCCTTCAAAAATTAAATTCAGTTTATTTAAAATACCAACTCCAAGACTGTGTTTACCTTGTGGATTTTTAATAACTATTGTTCCATACCCTTGGCTCATTAAGTTATCAATTTCTTTATTAGCTTCTGGTGCTGTCATATCTTTGACATCAAGCTCAGTCCTTTTATTAAAATCTACATCATACGTACCAAAGTAATAAAAGTTTTCTGCTTCATCAGGATTAAAGAATTTTTGTTGAGTTCTTCCTGTTAATACCTCAGTGTGCATACCCATTGATTGGGCTTTTGATTTTTTCGACACAGTTTTTAGATTTGCCATACCTTCACCTCCCCATCAAATGGATCATATGTATCAATTTCTTGAGGTAACACAGACCTGATTGCAATTTCTTCTGATCCCATTGCTACTAAATCATCAGACTCATACAAAACTAAAGGTTTTGCAGCCATTGTATCTTTAGCCATACCTAATGAATCTTTAGTTGCAACAAAGTATGTGAAAACTCCATCAAGACCAGTTAATGACTCTTTCATTCCTTCTTCTAAAGTTGCTCCATGTCTCATTTTTTCTGCAATATAAACTGCAATTAATTCTGAGTCACATTCAGACATAAATCTCATTCCCTTGTTTTCTAAAACTCTTCTGTTATTCCAATAATTAGTTAATTGTCCATTATGAACTACAGACACATCACTAAATGGATAACCCCAGAAAGGGTGAGCAGACTTAATATCCACACCTGATTCAGTTGCCATTCTAGCATGACCAATTGCATGTGTTCCAACTACTTTATCTAAACTATATCTGTCACAAACCATTTTAGCATTTCCTAGATCTTTAATTACTTCTAAAGATTTTCCCATAGATAGAATTTCAACGCCTGGAATGCTTTCAATTCTCTGTGAAAAGTCTAACAAATCTTTTGTATCATAATCAATCTCATATCTTAGAGAGTAAGGAAGAGTTCTCTCTTCTTTAATCACTTTAGCTCCCATCTCAGCTAAAGTTTCATCTACAATTTTTTTTCTTTCATCGTAAACAGACACATCTTCCATAACCGATGAACTTCCTTCTCCTACGTTTTCTCCAACTTTAAAACGCATAATGAAGTTTTTTCCATCTGTATCTCCATATAGAGCATACCCTGTAGAATCTTCACCTCTATGTTTTAATGCTTGGAGCATCCCTTGTAGTTCACTTCCAACATTTGAAGATTTTCCTCTATGAATTAAACCTGCTATTCCACACATATATTTTTACCCTTTCTATCTATTTCTGTGACCTACGGTAGACAATCAAGATAAGTATCCAGATCCCACTGTGTTGTTGCACCAAGAAATCTTTCCCACTCATCATTTTTATACCAATGGAAAACTTTATACATTTCATCTGGCATCGCAGATTTGATTACTTCATCTTCTGCCAGTCTATCCAAAGCCTCACCTAAACTTAATGGAAGTTTTTTTACATCTTTACCAGCTTTTTGAGCTTCATAAATATTTCTAGATTCTGGAGCTGCTGGTTTCATTTTTTTAGTTATACCTTCATCACAAGCTTTTAATAAAGCAGCACCTAATAGATAAGGATTGTGCATAGAGTCAACTGATCTATATTCAAATCTTCCTGGAGCAGAAACTCTTAAACCACAAGTTCTATTTTGATATCCCCAGTCTGCATAAACAGGAGCCCAAAAACCTTGATCCCATAATCTTCTATAAGAGTTTACTGTTGAAGATCCAAGAGCTGTTAATGCTGGTAAGTGCTTCATTATACCTGCAATCGATTGTAAACCAATTTTACCTGGTAATTGCATATCCTTAGTATCAGGCATAAAAGTATTGGTTCCACCTTCAACATAACTAAATACTTCTTCAACACCTGGAAGTGTTTTGTTTCCAAGTTTATTTAGTTTAATTTTTCCACCTTTCCATAAAGACATATTTGTATGACAACCACTAGCAGAGACACCCATAAATGGTTTTGTCATAAAGCATGCGATTAAATTATGTTCTCTTGCTACTTGAGCACATATTTGTCTATATGTTGATAATCTATCTGCATTTCTTAAAACGTTATCGTAAGTCCAATTTAATTCTAATTGGCCTGGAGCATCTTCGTGATCTCCTTGAATCATATCAAGACCCATTGCTTTGGCATACTCAATAACCTTCATAAATACTGGTCTTAATGACTCAAACTGATCGATGTGATAACAGAATGGTTTAGAAAAACCTTTACCTGTAGGAGTTCCATCCTCATTTTTTGTTAACCACATCATTTCAGGCTCAGTACCAACTCTTAATTCTAGACCATGTTTTTTCTTAAATTCATCCATAAAAATTCTTAGATTTCCTCTGCAGTCTGAAGTTAAATGACCACCTGGATTTTTTCTTTCTTCTCTGTTTCTAAAACAAGTTACAAATACTCTTCCAACTCTTTTATCCCACGGTAATTGAACAAAAGTTTCAGGATCAGGTATCCCAACAAGCTCCATGGCTTCTGGTCCATAACCAATATAATTATTGTGACGATCTAAAAATAAGTTTGCGGTAGCACCGTATACTAATTGAAAACCCCTTTCGGCAGTTCTTTCCCAATGATCAGCGGGTATACCTTTTCCAACAACTCTACCTGTTACAGAAATGAATTGATAATAAATATAAGTGATGCCAAGCTCGTTAATTTTTTCTCTAACTTTTTTAACTAATTTCGCTCTACCTGGCTGGTTAACATGTTTCTCTAGATCTGTCATTTTCACCCCTCAATGAATTTAATTTATTCAAACGTAGCTGAAAAATTTATTTGTGTCTAGGCTTTGAGTCTAGCTCCAAGGAAACGGACTGTTCGAAGTAGGGTGAAGTTCACCCTTCTCGTAACGGTTGAATCTAAATGGTTTTAATAAATCACTTTCAGTACCAAGAATTTCTTTTGCAACAAGTTCTCCAACCCCAATCATTTTATAACCATGATTAGCATCTGCAATCATGTAAACGTTTTCAAAAAATCTATCAAAGATTGGAAACGAGTCTGGTGTCATACATCCAAGTCCACCCGATGGTCCTTTTCTATATAAATCAGATTTATCCTCAAATCTTTTTTGACAATGCGCTAAAGCTGAACACCACATTTCACTAAATGCATCAGTCGTTTGATACTCAGGAGATTCAATTCCATAAGGATCAACATTAACTTGATCAAAATGTTTTTTGACTATGTAAGGTGAGGTACCACCTTGAACACCTAATCCATCAATATCAGGTTTATAATAAATTCCCCAAATTTTATCTGTTAATAATTTTTTAGTTTTGTCTGAATATAATGGAGCAGTAGAATCGACATGAACTACAGGTGGTTGTTTTCCATCATTTGTTTTCAAAAAATCTGGTTCAACACCAATAACACCTTCTTGTAACATCCAGTAAGTCCACATATCAGTTTCATGCATTTTTCCATCTTTACCTTTTATGTTTGCTGTTTTAGGTAATTCCAACATGTTCCAAAAATCTCTGGCCCAAGGACCTGCACCGATAACAACCTGTTCACATTCAATTATACCTTTGTCCGTTTCTACTCCTGTAACAGCTTGACTGTTACTTCCTTTTTTAAATCCTGTTACCTTTACACCTTTCATCACTTGAACACCATTTGATATAGATTTACTCTCAAGTGCTTTAATTGAATCTTTGTTAAATGCGTATCCACCTTTTTTTTCATGAAGTACAGAAGTGATATTTTTTGCCTGCCAATCATCAAAAATACCTTTCATATAATTTGAACAATCTTTTTCACCTTCTATGAAGACTGACTCGTATCCAATAGCTTTTTGTTGCTCGTAAATAGTTGCAACATCTTCATGCATTACCTCAGGTGATATTTGCATATAACCAACTGGATTGTATTTAAATGCTTTAGGATCACTCTCCCAAACAGAAACTGAGTGAGCCATTAATTCTCTCATTGCTGGTTGAAAATAATTATTTCTTACAACACCACATGCAATACCACTTGCACCAGCTGCAGTATCTTTTTTTTCTAATACAATTATGTCACCAGGATTTTTGTATGTTTCTGAAAGTTTCCAAGCAGTACTTAGTCCATGAATTCCACCACCAATGATAACTACTTTAGCTTTCGAAGGTAATGTCGTCATAAGAAAACACTATTTTTTGCAAATAGTAATTAATATAATTTTTTATAGAACTAAAAATTATATATATAATTTAGATATTTCAATTTTTGTGAAATTTATCGCTAATAACTTATATTTTTTAAGGTATCCAGGTATTCATTAAATTCTTTAATAAAAAATGCCCCTGAAGTTTGGGATAAATTAATGGAAGCAGGTAAAGATGAAGGATTGATACCAGCTGGGTTTGCTGCATTAGATAAACTAAGAATTGAGGCGGGTTTAATTTTATTTGGCGCTGAATTTGATGGAGAGCAAGATCCTTTTGAAGCCGGTATAGGTTTTGCTGTTCCATTGAAAACAAAAGAAGAAGATTTTATTGGCAAAGAGGAATTGATCAAAAGAAAAGCTAACCCTCAAAAGAAATTAGTAGGTCTAGAACTTAATGGAAAAGAAATAGCAGGCCATGGAGACTGTGTTCATATTGGAAGATCACAAGTTGGTATAGTTACCAGTGGATGCTTATCCTCTACTTTGAATAAAAATATTGCTCTTTGCAGAATAGATGTTCAATACTCAGAAATCGGTACTGAAGTTGAAATAGGTAAAATTGATGGTCATCAAAAAAGGATTGGTGCTAAAGTTGTTGGTTTTCCATTCTACGATCCAACCAAATCAAGAGTCAGAGCTTAAAAATAATGCCAAAAGAAAAAAAGACGTTATTAGATTTTTGGGAAGATCAAATGAGACAATCACATACAGCTAGTAATTATTTTTTTAGAAAATCTCCCTCTCACTATC